>DASSVA010000272.1:0-6003 GCA_035706385.1 Solimonas sp.
CTCTCCCCTCCGGGAGGGGAGAGGGTCAGGGTGAGGGGTTGCCCAATCGGGCGATGAAGCTGGCGTGACAAAACCACGCGAGAGGCTTCACGACTGCAGCCTGTAATAATCCGGCCGGCCCGCGGTCCACAACTCGCCCCACAGCTTGCCGCCGCCGTCGATCGTCAGCACTTCGCCGGTGATGAAGCTGCCGCTGCCGGCCGACAGATAGATGCAGCCTTCGGCGATTTCCATCGCCGTGCCGGGGCGCTTCAGCGGATTGGCGAGCGGGAATTCGCGGACCGCTTCCGGCGGGTAGACGGACAGGCCCTCGGTCGCGGTCAGGCCCGGCGCGACGCAGTTGACGCGGATGGCCAGCGGCGCCCATTCGACGGCGACGGTGCGCGACGCGCCGATGATGCCGGCGCGCGCGGCGACGGTATGCGCGACGCCGGGCATGCCGCGCTCGGTGACGACGACGACGTTGACGATCGAACCGGGTCCGCCATGCTCGCGCCAGTACTGCGCGGCGCGCTGCATCATGTACCAGCTGCCGTTGAGGTTGTTGTTGATGACCGCCGCCCAGCCTTTCGGCGCGTAGTCGATCGCGTCCTGCGGGAACTGGCCGCCGGCGTTGTTGACGGTGCAGTCGAGCCGGCCGAACTCGGCATGAATGCGCCGGAACAGCGCGTCGACCTGCTCGGGCTCGCGCACGTTGGTCGGCACCGCGAGCATCGTCGCGCCGCGCGCTTTCGCGAACGCGACGACGGCATCGAGTTTTTCCGCCGTGCGGCCGCAGATCACGACGTTCGCGCCAAGCCGCGCGAACAGCAACGCGACCGCGCGGCCGATACCGCTGCCGCCGCCGGAGACCAGCGCGACCTTGCCTTTGAACAGATCGGCGCGATAGACCGTGTCGGCGCTCCAGATCGCCTCGGGCGTATTCAGCTTGATGGGATCAGGAACCATGAAAGGATTTTCAACCGCAGATTGCGCAGATTACGCAGAATGAAAACAGTTGCCGTTGAGCTTCAATCTGCGGCATCTGCGTAATCTGCGGTTCAGAGCGGTTCAGTTTCTCAATAGCTCGCCGGCGATGATCATCTTGCGCACTTCCGTCGTGCCGGCACCGATTTCGAGCAGCTTGATCGAGCGGTACAGCCGGTTGATTTCCGATTCCCAGATGTAGCCGCTGCCGCCGTGAATCTGCACGGCGTGGTTCAGCACCTTGTTCAGCGTCTCGGCGGTGTACATGACGCCGGCGGCGGTCAGCTTGTGGATGTCGCCGCGGCCGCCTTCGCCTTCGCCGACGGTGTTCGCCGCGCGCAGCACCTGGTAGGTGTAGAGGCGCATCGCTTCGACCCAGACGTACATCTCGGCGAGCATCGACTGCACCATCTGGAAGTCGGCGATCGGTTTGCCGAACTGCTTGCGCTGCCGGGCGTAATCGAGCGACAGCGCGAGCGCGCGCTCGGCGATGCCGAGATTGATCGGCGAGATCATCGAACGTTCGAGATCGAGGCCGGACATCACGACGCGCACGCCCTTGTTCTCCTCGCCGACGAGATTGGCGGCCGGCACCTTGCATTCGTCGAATACCAGTTCGGCGGTCTGCGAGCCGCGGAAACCCATCTTGATCAGCTTCTGCGCGACCTTGAAACCGGGAAAATCCTTCTCGACGATGAACGCCGAGACGCCCTGGTTGCCCTTGTCCTTGTCGGTCTTCGCATAGACCAGCAGCACGTCGGCGACGGGGCCGTTGGTGATGAAGATCTTGCGGCCGTTCAGATAATAGAAGTCGCCCTCACGACGCGCCGTCGTGCGCATCGAGCCGATCGCGTCGGAACCGGCGCCCGGCTCGGTGAGGCCGAGCGCGCCGATCAGCTTGCCGCTGTTCAGGCCCGGCAGGTATTTCCGCTTCTGTGCTTCGCTCGCGTTGGCGAGGATGTTGTTCATGCACAGGTTCTCGTGTGCGACCCAGGCCAGCGCCAGCGCGTGGTTCCAGCGCGAGAACGCCTGCAGGATCAGGCCCGACGTGAACACGTCGAGGCCGGAGCCGCCGTAGGCTTCCGGCGCGGTGACGCCGAAGTAACCGGTCGCGCCGATCTTCGCGAAGATCTCGCTCGGCCACCATTCCTCGTCGTCCATCTTCTGCGCGAGCGGATACAGCTCGGCCTGCGCGAAGCGGTCGGCGTTGCCGAGGATTTCGAGTTCGTCGGTGGAAAGTCCGGAAAACGCCTGCATGACGCTCGGACGTTCGTTGCCGCTGTCTGCCATGATCGGGTTCACTGTGGTGAGTCTGACTTACCAACGATAGGCAGCACGGCCCGTCAGCGCATCGTCCGAGCTGACGAGACCGCATCGCTGCGCATCGCCGCGAGCAGATCGCCGAGCAGCGTCGGCAGCGCCGCGCGCACCGCCGGCAGATGGGTCCGCCAGTCGCGGCCGGCGGCGAGCAGCGGCGCCGGATCGCGCAGGCGGCGCGCGGTGCGCGCGATCGCGCGGTCGATGCCGCTCGCCTCATTGTACGAATCGAGCAGCGCCGCGAAACCGGCGGCGTCCGACGCGCGGCCGCCGGCCTGCGCGAACCACGGCGCGGCGGCTGCGATCGCGGCACCTGCGCGCGCGCAGAACACGGTCAGCGGCTCCTGCGCATGACGCGGCCAGTCGCGGCTCAATGCATGGTCGGCGATCAGGTCGAGGACGATGCCGGCATAACGGCGATGGCCGGCAGCGAACGCCGCGCGCGACGCGTGCAGCGCCGGATGGCGGTCGGTCAGCGCATCGACGCGGCGATGCAGGCGGATGCCGTGCGCGATGTCGTCGGGATACGCCGACAGATCGGCGCCGCGCACGACATCGCCGAGGATGCTGCCGGCGAGCGACGTGCCGCTGTGTTCGGCGAGCCAGAGATGGGCGAGGAAGTTCACGCGGCGCCGATCACGTCGACCAGCCCCCAGTCGCGCGCCTGCACGGCGCCGATCCGCTGGCCGCCGAGGCCGAGCCACGCGAGGCGCTGCCGGCCGATGCGGCGAGCGATGCTGACGCAGCCGCCGGCGCCGGGAATCAGTCCGTATTTCAGTTCCGGCAACTGGAACCAGGCATCAGTGGTCGCGACGACGCGGCCGGCGAACGCCGGCAACTCGATGCCGGAGCCGATGCACGCGCCATGCACATACGCGGTACTGCGCGCCGCACAGGCGGCGAGCAGGCGGCCGGGCAAGGCGAGACTGCGCACGAGATGCGCGGTCGCCGGATCGGGTGCGCTGCCGAATTCGCGCAGATCGCCGCCGGTCGAGAAGCATTTGCCGCGACCGCGCAGTTCGACCTGCGTGATCGCATCGTCGACGAGCGCGAGCTGCAACGCTTCGCACAGCGCGTCGCGCATCTCGATGGTCATGCCGTTGCGGTTCGACGGCCGGTTCAGCGTCAGGTGCAGAACGGCATCGTCGCGTTCGATCCGCACCGCCGGGCCGTCGTCGCCGACCGGTGGTGGCGGCAGCGTCGCGGTTTCGCGCCACGCGCGGAATTCGGGGCCGTTCTGCAGCGTCGCATACGCGAGCGATTCGGCGACCAGCGCATCGGCGAGCGGCAGTTTTTCGCTGGCGCGCAGCAACTGCACGAACACCATCGCCGCGAGCGGGCTGCGGCGCACGCCGGCGACGAGCGGTGCCGCCGCATCGGCATTCGCGACGACCGCATCGCAGGCCGCGGCGAGCGGCGCATCGTCGCCGCCGACGCCGATCACGACCGCCGGCAGCGCGCGCAGCCACTCGCGCAGCAAGGCCGCGTCGTCAGCAGCCGGCGCCGCGAGGTCGAGCAGCAGCAGCGGTTCGGCGAGCGGCGAATGGACGCCGCGCTCGTGCTGCCGGGCGAGCGGCGACAGGTCGGCGGGCGATCGAAGCGGAATCGGCATGCGCGCATGCTGGAGCGCCGCGCGCGCGGCGGCAAGCGATTCCGCCAACGTCTAGCGTGCGCCGCGCTTCAGCAGCTTGAAGAAACCGTACGAAGGATCGTCCGGACCGGGCGTGCCGATGTGCGCGCCGGCGAGGAACGGATGATCGAGTTCGATCCGGCTCGGGTTCGCCGGATACGCCCAGTCGGCGACGATCGAGCGATGCGCGAACTTCCACACGCCATCGCGTTTCTCGTACTTGTCGAAATAGCGGCCGCCGATCAGCACGTCGTACAGGCCGTCGTTCGTGCGCACCTGATGCATCGCGATCAGGTAGACCTCACCTTCCGCGTCATCGCCGTCGAGCTTGAGATTGATCGTCGTGACGTTGTGATGCAGCACCATCATCGGCGCCTGGATTTCCGGCAGCTTGTCGAGAAACTCCGCCGCCGGACCTTTCGCGAACTTGCCGTGCTCGTCGATCGCGTCCTCGTGATACAGCGAACGCATCTTGTCGAAGTCGTGACGATCGGCCGCGTTGCAGTACGCGTAGACGAGTTCCTGGATCGCCTGCTTGTCGAGCAGCGCTTCGAGCTGCCGTTCGAGGTCTTCGCGCATCGGAGTTCTCCTTTCGATGCGCGGACGCTAACACTGCGAACACATCGACGCGTTCCCCTGAACGGACGATGTCCTGATTCCCTCTCCCCACGCCGTGGGGAGAGGGAGTCTCCGCGCGGCGTGTCACATATTCCGGCGATACCGCCCACCGACCTCGAACAGCGTCTTCGTGATCTGGCCGAGCGAGCAGACGCGCACGGCGTCCATCAGCACGTCGAAGACGTTGGTGTTGGTGATCACCGCGTCGCGCAGCCGCGCGAGCATCGCCGGCGCCGCGCCGGCATTGCGGCCGTGGAAGTCGGCGAGGCGCTTGAGCTGCGACTGCTTCTCGTCGTCGGTCGAGCGCGCGAGCTCGATGCCGTGCTGCGCGTCATCGCCGTGCGGATTGCGGAACGTGTTGACGCCGACGATCGGCAGCGAGCCGTCGTGCTTCTTGTGTTCGTAATACAGCGATTCTTCCTGGATCTTGCCGCGCTGGAAACCCGTTTCCATCGCGCCGAGCACGCCGCCGCGCGACGCGATCGCCTCGAATTCCTTGAGCACCGCTTCCTCGACGAGATCGGTCAGCTCGTCGACGATGAAACTGCCCTGCAACGGGTTCTCGTTCTTGGCGAGACCGAATTCGCGGTTGATGATGAGCTGGATCGCCATCGCACGGCGCACCGATTCCTCGGTCGGCGTGGTGATCGCCTCGTCGTAGGCGTTGGTGTGCAGCGAATTGCAGTTGTCGTTGATCGCGAGCAGCGCCTGCAGCGTCGTGCGGATGTCGTTGAAGTTCATCTCCTGCGCGTGCAGCGAGCGGCCCGAGGTCTGCACGTGGTACTTGAGCTTCTGCGAGCGTTCGTTGGCGCCGTACTTGTTCTTCATCGCGACCGCCCAGATGCGGCGTGCGACGCGGCCGATCACCGTGTATTCCGGGTCCATGCCGTTCGAGAAGAAGAACGACAGGTTCGGCGCGAAGTCGTCGATCTTCATGCCGCGCGCGAGATACGATTCGACGTACGTGAAGCCGTTGGCGAGCGTGAATGCGAGCTGGCTGATCGGGTTCGCGCCGGCCTCGGCGATGTGATAGCCGGAGATCGATACCGAATAGAAGTTCTGCACTTTGTTGGCGACGAAATATTCCTGGATGTCGCCCATCATCTTCAGCGCGAATTCGGTCGAGAAGATGCAGGTGTTCTGGCCCTGATCCTCTTTCAGAATGTCGGCCTGCACGGTGCCGCGCACGACCGACAGCGTCCACGCGCGAATCTTCGCGGTCTCGTCGTCGGTCGGTTCGCGGCCGTTCTCGCTCGCAAACTTGTCGAGCTGCTGATCGATCGCGGTGTTCATGAACATCGCCAGGATCATCGGCGCCGGGCCGTTGATCGTCATCGACACCGACGTCGTCGGCGCGCACAGATCGAAACCCGAATACAGCACCTTCATGTCGTCGAGCGTGCAGATCGACACGCCGGAATTGCCGACCTTGCCGTAGATGTCCGGCCGCAGGTCCGGGTCCCAGCCGTACA
>DASSVA010000273.1:0-3148 GCA_035706385.1 Solimonas sp.
CCCTGGCCGCAGATGCCGATGTACTTGTTCTGCTTGCGGCAGGCGTCGATCGCCATGTGCAGCATGCGCTTGACGGCTTCGTTGCGTTCGTCGAACAGATGCGCGATCAGTCCCGAGTCGCGGTCGAGGCCGAGCGTCAGCTGCGTCATGTCGTTCGAACCGATCGAGAAGCCGTCGAAATGTTCGAGGAACCTGTCGGCGAGCACGGCGTTCGATGGCAGCTCGCACATCATGATCAGCTGCAGGCCGTTGTCGCCGCGCTTCAGGCCGTTGGCGGCGAGAATCTCGTTGACCTGGCGCGCCTCGTCGACCGTGCGCACGAACGGGATCATGATCTTGACGTTGGTCAGGCCCATCTCGTCGCGCACGTACTTCAGTGCGCGGCACTCCAGCTCGAAGCACGGACGGAACGACTCGGAGATGTAGCGCGACGCGCCACGAAAGCCGAGCATCGGATTTTCCTCGTGCGGCTCGTAGCGCTTGCCGGCGATCAGGTTGGCGTATTCGTTCGACTTGAAGTCGGACATGCGCACGATGACCGGCTCGGGCGCGAACGCCGCGGCGATCGTCGCCACGCCTTCGGCGAGACGCTTGACGAAGTAGTCGACCGGACCGCCGTACGGCGCGATCATCGGGTCGATGATGCGGCGCAGTTCGGCCGGCTGCTTGTCGAGCTCGAGCAGTGCCTGCGGATGGATGCCGATCTGGCGGTTGATGATGAATTCGAGGCGGGCGAGGCCGACGCCCTTGTTCGGCAGCGATGCGAAGTCGAACGCCTGTTCGGGCGTGCCGACGTTCATCATGATCTTGACCGGGATGTCCGGCATCTTGTCGAGCGCGATCTCGTCGACCGCGAAGTCGACGGCACCTTCGTAGACGAAACCGGTGTCGCCTTCGGCGCACGATACCGTGACCTTGGCGCCGTCCTTGAGCTTCTCCGTCGCATCGCCGCAGCCGACGACGGCGGGGATGCCGAGTTCGCGCGCGATGATCGCGGCATGGCAGGTGCGGCCGCCGCGGTTGGTGACGATCGCGCTGGCGCGCTTCATGATCGGTTCCCAGTCCGGATCGGTCATGTCGGTGACGAGCACGTCGCCGGCCTGCACGCGGTGCATCTCGTCGATCGAGCTGAGCAGGCGCACCGCGCCGGCACCGATTTTCTGGCCGATCGCGCGGCCTTCGGCGAGCAGCGCGCCCTTGCTGCCCTTGAGCTTGTAGCGGCGCAGCACGTTGGCGCTGGCGCGCGACTGCACGGTTTCCGGTCGCGCCTGCAGGATGTAGAGCTGGCCGTCGATGCCGTCCTTGCCCCACTCGATGTCCATCGGCCGGCCGTAATGCGCCTCGATGATCAGCGCCTGCGCGGCGAGCGCCTCGACCTCGGCGTCATTCAGCGAGAAACGATTGCGCTCGTCCGGCGCGACCGGCGCGAATTCGATGGTCTTGCCGATCGTGCGATCGGCCGAATAGATCAGCTTCTTGGCCTTCTCGCCGAGGCCGCGCTTGAGGATCGCCGGCTTTTTCGCGCGGATGTTCGGTTTGTAGACGTAGAACTCGTCCGGGTTGACCGAGCCCTGCACGACAGCTTCGCCGAGTCCGTAGCTGGACGTCACGAACACCGCGTCGCGGAAGCCCGATTCGGTGTCCATCGTGAACATCACGCCGGCGGCGCCCTGGTCCGAGCGGACCATGCGCTGCACGCCGGCCGACAGCGCGACAGCGGCGTGATCGAAATTGTGATGGACGCGGTAGGCGATCGCGCGGTCGTTGTACAGCGACGCGAACACTTCCTTGATCGCGTGCAGCACCTTGTCGATGCCATTGACGTTGAGGAACGTCTCCTGCTGGCCGGCGAACGAGGCGTCCGGCAGGTCTTCGGCGGTCGCCGACGAGCGCACCGCGACCGAAATTTCCTGTCCTGATTCGGCGACCAGCTGGTCGTAGTGCGCGCGGATGTCCTTTTCGAGGTCGGCCGGGAACGGCGCCTTGAGCACCGCTTCGCGGATCGCCTTGCCGGTCTTCGCGAGTTCGGCGACGTCGTCGACGTCGAGCTTGCCGAGCATCGCGTTGATCCGCTCGGCGAGGCCCTCGAACGTCAGGAACTGGCGATAGGCATCGGCCGTCGTCGCGAAACCGTTCGGAACGCGAACGCCCGACTGCGCGAGGTTGGCGATCATTTCGCCAAGCGAGGCGTTCTTGCCACCGACGGTTTCCACGTCGTTCATGCCAAGTTCGGAGTACCAGAGGACGTTGCGGGTCACGATCGAATCTCGTTTATGGTCGGGGTTGTGCACGTCGGTCCTCAGGCGGGTGGCAAACGTGCGGACTATCTTTTCTGGACGCTGTCCTGAAGCTGAAGCGGGGGCCGCCCGGTACCGGCCGGCCGTGCGGGGGCGCCAATGATAAAGGAGCAGGCGTCGCGGCGCCTCACCGGCGCGGCTGGCGCGGCCGCGAAAAAGACCCGAAACTGCGCGCCATGACCCACCGATCTGTGTTCTTCGTCTCCGACGGCACCGGAATCACCGCCGAGACGCTCGGCAACACCCTGTTGACGCAGTTCGACGGCCTGGAGGTCGAAAAGACCACGCTGCCGTTCATCAACTCCGCCGAGCGCGCGCGCAGCATCGTCGACTACATCAACTTCGTCGCGACCGAGAGCGCGATCCGGCCGCTGGTGTTCAGCACCACGGTCAACGACGAGGTGCGCGAGATCCTGCGCAACGTCAACGGCCTGTTTCTCGACCTGTTCGATCATTTCATCCACGTGCTGGAGGCCGAGGTCGGCCAGGATTCGTCGCACGCGACCGGCCGCGCGCACGGCGGCGCCAACACCGCGCGCTACAACGCGCGGATCGCGGCGATGAACTACACGATGGAGCACGACGACGGCGCGTCGATGCGGGAAATCAGCAAAGCCAACGTCATCCTGATCGCGCCATCGCGTTGCGGCAAGACGCCGACCAGCCTGTATCTGGCGCTGCAGCACGGCATCTTCGCCGCGAATTTTCCGCTGACCGAGGACGATCTGGAACGTCAGCGCCTGCCGCAGACCTTGCACGGCCGCGAATCGCTGTGCTTCGGGCTGATCATCGACGCCGAGCGTCTGATGCAGATCCGCCACGAGCGCCGGCCGGGCTCGAAATACGCATCG
>DASSVA010000274.1:0-5409 GCA_035706385.1 Solimonas sp.
CGAGCACCGCGGTCAACGCCCACTCGGTGCGCGCCTCGCGATGCGCGGCGTCGAACAGCCAGCGGCCGCGCGGATCGTCGAGCAGCTTGTCCATCGCTTCCCGCACGAGCGCCGCCGCCGCTTCGCAATGCGCGACCGGCACGCCGGCGGCGACGAGTTCGTTCGGCAGGCGCGCGACGAGCGACGTCAGCCGCGCCGCATCCCGGTCGGACGCGAGCGCTTCGACACAACGATGAAACACCGTGCCGGTCGCGCGCGCGATCTCGCCGGCCCAGTCGAAACGCGGCGCCGCCGCGACCGCCGGCGGCGGCGCCGCGCTGAGACCTTGCGGCAAGTCCGGCGGCGTCCAGCCGGCGACGAAACGGCGCAGCGGCGGCGGCGGCAGGCGATCGTCCGCGAGGACGGCGACGGGCGGCGGTGCGGCATCGACCGGCGCGGACGCAGCGGCAATGAATGCGGATTCGACCGCCGGCCACAGACGCGCCAGCAGGCTGCTCGGTGCCGGCGGCCGCGGTGCGCCGTCGGCATCGACGGCGACGGCGCCGAGCAGATGCAGCTGCCGCCGCGCGCGCGTCGCGGCGACGTACAGCAGACGGCCATCCTCGAAACGCTGCTTGTCGGCTTCCAGCTGGCGGACGAACGCGTAGGTCGGGTCGGCGTCGCCGCCCTGCGCCTGGATCGGCGCGAGCACCAGCTGCGGCGCGCCGTCGCGGCCGTTGCGTCGTCCGTAGACGATCGGTGGCGACGCATCGCCGCGCGTCGTGCGGCCGAGGCCGGGCACGATGACCGTATCGAACTCGAGCCCCTTCGACTTGTGGATCGTCATCAGGCTGAGCCGGCCGTCGGCACGCGGATCGGCCGTCGCCTTCAGGTTGCGCAGCGCCAGATCGAGCGCTTCGAGATCATCGAGATCGGCGCCGCGCGCCAGCGTCTCCAGCTTGGCGAGGAACTGCTGCGCGTCGACCAGATCGCGCGGCTCGCGCACCGCCGCCGGCCCGCCGAGCGCGAGCCACGTCGCTTCGACCCAGCGCCGCAGCGGCTTGCGGCCCTGCTGCGCGAGCGCCGCTTCGAGCACCGCCATCGTCCGCATCAGCCGCGCGCGGCCGTCAGCACTGAGACGTGCGACGCGCGTCTCGTCGCGTAGCGCGGACAGCAGCGTCGCGTCGCGCGACAGCCCGTCGCTGAGCGCGAGCAGATCGGCGAGCCGCAGTCCGCACCACGGCGCGCGCAGGATCGCCAGCCACGCGACGCGATCCATCGGCTGCAGCAGCGCGCGCGTCAACGCACGCAGGTCTTCGATCACCGGCCGGCTCGCGAGGCTTTCCAGATCGACCGCCAGATAGCGCAGGCCGGCGGTGCGCAGCGCCGGCATCAGCTCGTCGAGATGCGTGCGGCTGCGCACCAGCACGGCGATGCTGCCGTCCGGCTGTTCGGCGCGTGCCTGCCCGATCAGCCGGACGATCTCGCGCGCCTCGGCGCGCGCGTCGTTGTCGAACTGCGGATGCACGCGCACCGCCGGCTGCGATTCGGCTTCGCGCGTCGCAACCGCCGCGCTGTACGGCACCGCGCTGCGGCCGGCGTCCTCGTCCGCCGGCAGGACCTGTGCGAACGCCGCGTTGACCCAGTCGACGACGCCGGCCCGCGAACGGAAATTGCTCTGCAGCTGCAGCGGCTCGAGCGGCAGCTGCGCGAGACCGGCCGCTCGCGCGCGCAGATACAGGCCGACATCGGCCTCGCGAAAACGATAGATGCTCTGCATCGGATCGCCGACCACGAACAGCGTACGGCCGTCGCCGGCCTGCCAGCCGCCGGTCAGCCGTTTCAGCAGCTCGTACTGCGTGCCGGACGTGTCCTGGAATTCGTCGACCAGCAGATGACGGATGCGGTAGTCGAACGCCAGCGCCAGATCGGTCGGCGCGTCGTCGCTGCCGAGCGCTTCGACGGCTTTGGCCGCGACCTCGGCGAAATCGACCTCGCCGCGCATCGCGAACACCACGCGCAGCTGCGCGGCGGCCAGTCGCAGCACGTCGAGCAGCGCCTGCAACACGCGCCACTGCGCATCGTCGTAAGCCGGCGCCGGCAGGCCGCGCAGCCGCTGCAGCACTTCGAGCAGTCCGTTCTGTTCCGCCAGACGCGCGATCAGCCGCAGGTGCGCGTCGCGCGGCGGCTGCAGCTGATCCTTTTCGGATTTGCTCTTGCCGGCCGGAAAGCCGCAATTCCTGTCGAGCCGTTTGCGCCAACCGCCGTCGCGCGTCAGCACCAGTTCCAGCAGCGCCAGCCAGCGCGGCAGCTGCTCTGCGTTCGCATCCGGCCAGATGCCGTCGCGCAGCGCGTGCAGGTCGAGCGTCGGCTGCCCGGCATACAACTGGCTCGACGCGTGCGCGGCCGACGCCAGCCAGGCATCGCGATCGGCTTGCGCAATCGCATCACCCGCGTCGCCCAGCGCGGTGCAGACGATGTCGTCGAGCGCGGCTTCCAGTTCGGCGCGCGCCTGGCGGCCGCCTTCGGTCGCGAAGTGCAGCCATTGATCGCGGCGCGCGAGCAGCGCAACGATCTGCGTTTCGAGCAGCGCCGTGCGATTGTCGAAATGACGCAGCACGCAGCTCAGCGCGTCGCGGTACGGCGCCTGCGTCTCCAGCGCATCGAGCGTCGCGCGCGCGGCTTCGCGATACAGCGGCTCGGCCTCGTCGGCGATCTGCACGCGGCCGCCGAAACCGGCGGTCAGCGGCATCTGCTGGGTGATCTGCATGCACAGCGCGTCGATCGTCATCACGCGCAGACGCTGCGGATTGTCCTCGAGCTGCCAGCCGCGCTCGCGCGAACGTGCCAGCGCCGCGCTCGCCAGCCGCCAGGTCTGCGCGCGATGCGCATCGTCCGGCGCGTCGCCGGCGGCGGCGTCGCGAATCGCGCGAAACACGCGCGCGCGCATTTCCGCGGCGGCCTTGCGCGTGAACGTGATCGCGACGATCTCCTCCGGCTCGTCGACCGTCGCCAGCAACACCAGCAGGCGCTGCGTCAGCAGCTCGGTCTTGCCGGAACCGGCCGGCGCCTGGACGATGAAGCTGCTGCGCGGATCGAGCGCGTGCGTGCGCGCGGCGGCGTCGGCGATCGTCATGTCGCGACCTCCTCGCCTTCGTCGAGCGAGACCTGCTCGCGAATCCGGCAGATCGCGTGCAGGCCGCAATCGCGACAGCTCTGGCGCGGCTGTTTCGGCGCGACCGCGGCCCAGCCATCGCGTACCTCGCCGGCGAGCGTCGCGAGCCGGCCGCGCCACTGGCCGTGCAGCGCATCCCAGCTCGCGGCGTCGCGCGTTGCACGGTCGTCGTCGTACGCGACGATGCCGGGACCGTAGCCGGCCTCGGCGGCGATGCCCTGCAGACCGACGTCGCCGGCCGCGATACGCGCGAACACCAGCGCGCCGAGCTGCGGTTCGGTCAGCGCGTACAACAGCAGCTGCGGATCCTCGGGCCGGCCGTCGGCCCACGGCGGCGGCTTGCGCGCGCCGGTCTTGTAGTCGAGCACGATGCGCCGGCCGTGCTCGTCGACGTCGATGCGGTCGGCGCGCAGCCGCAACTGCAGACCTTCGAACGTCCGCACGGTGTCGTCGGCTCCGACAGTGCCCGGCGCACGGCCTTCGAGCGCCAGCACGCGGAACGGCGCGCGTTCGCGTTCGACCGCAAGCCAGGCCGTGATCAGTTCGCGCAGCCGTTGCGCTTCGAGCGCGCGCATCACCGGCCGCAAACGTTGCGGCGCCTTGCGCTGCAAGGCCTCCAGCGCGTCGTCGACCGCCGCGCCGATCTGCGCGTCGAGTTCCGCGTCGCCGAGCGCCTGCAGCACCGCCTGTTCGCGCCAGTCGGACCACAGCCGTTCGAGCACCGCATGCACGAGATTGCCGCGATCGTAAGCCTGCAGGCCGTGTGCCGGCGTCTCCAGCGCACGCACCGCGAGCCGGTGCAAGGTGTAGCCGCGGAACGGACAGCGCGCCTGGTCGCCGAGCACGCGCGTGCCGCCGCTGAGCACCGCGCCGGCGGCCGGCGGCGGCGCAAGTGCATCGTCGATCGTCTCGAACGCCGCGCGCGAGGCGATGTCGCGCCAGCGCTGCGGCAAAACATCGACCTCCAGCGTTTCGAGCGCATCGAGCCACGGCGCCAGCAACGGACTCGGCGCCTGTTCACGACCGTCGCCGGCGCGCGCATGGCTGAGCACCAGCGCGCCGGCGCGACGCCGCCAGCCGTCGAGCTGCGCTTGCGCGTACGCCAGTTCGCGCTCGGCGCTCGCGTGCGGCAAACCGCGCACGCGCTGCAACGCATGCGGAATGAACGGATGCGGACGGCTCGCGGCCGGGAATCGTTCGTCGTCGACGCCGGTCACCCACAGCGCGTCGAAGCGCAGCCCCTGTGCTTCGAGCTGGCCCATGACCTGCACGCGCGCATCGCCGGACTGCGGCTGGAACAAGGTGCGCTCGGCGAGTTCACGCAGCGTCGCGACCGCCGTCGACAAGGCTATCCGCCCGAGCACGCGTTCGAGCCGGCCAAACTCGACGAGTACTTCGCGCCAGCGCGCCAGCGCCTGGAATTCCTCGCTGTCGATCGTGCGCGCGCCGGGCCAGCCGGCGGCGTCGAGCGCGCCGGTGAACGCTTCGTTCCACTCGGCCGGCGTCCGGCGCCGCATCGACGACAGCCGCGTCAGCGTGCGGCAGCGCGACTGCAAACCCGGCGGCGCGAGCGGCAGCAGCGTCACCAGATCGATCTGCAGCCAGCCGTCGCGACGCAGCCGCGCATCGAACGCGGCGCGCGCCAGACGCTGCGTCTCGTCGCCACCCCAGTCGCCGGCGCACAGCAGCGCGCTGAGCGATGCTGCGTCGAGACCGTCGGCGGCGAGCTGCAGCAGGCGCAACGCGGTCCGTATCAAACCGCATTCGGCGAGCGGCACGCCGAGCGTCAGGTTGTACGGACGCGGCGGACTATGCGCGTCGGGCGCGTCGAACTGCGGGCACAGCACCTCGTCGAACACCCGTTGCACGGCTTCGCGCCGTGCGCGCAGATCGCCGACGACGACCGCGATGCGCGCCTGCGGATCGGCGAGCGTCCGCGCCAGCGCCCATTGCGCCGCCGCGCGCAACTCGAGCTCGGCATCGGCGGCAACCACGCAGCGCGGCGTCTGCGACGCGTCGTCGTCGACATAACGGTGCAGCGCGACACCGCGCGCCTGCAATGCGTCGAGCCAGTCGGCGAGCCGCGGTGCGATCGTCTCGAAGCCGGCCAGCACCAGCGCGTCCGGCAGTTCGATCTCGCCGCGCCGCACGGCCGCGAGCATCTGCCGCTCCGCGAGTTCGGCATCGATCGCGCCGACGCGCGCGAGCTGGCGCCGGTACGCCGCCCCCCATTGATTGAAACGCTCGACATCGGC
>DASSVA010000275.1:0-11326 GCA_035706385.1 Solimonas sp.
GGTCTGTGGGAGGGGCCGGCGTCCGATTTCGTGGTTTGCCGGACGCAGCCGGGCGTTTCGAATCGACGATTACCGATCCGGCGCCGCATCCTTGAGCTTCTGGCAGAACGGGCGCTCGGGATGGTCCTTGCAGACAGCTTCGCGTTTGGCGCGGCGCTTTTCCTTGCAGGCCTGCGGATCGGCGCGGCATTCGGCGGCTTCCTGCTGCAGCCTTTGCTTGGCTTCCTCGCATTTGGCGGGGTCGTCGCTGCAGGCGTCGCCGGCGCGAATCTGCACGTGCTGGCAATGCGCCGATTCATCTGCGCAGCGCTGATCGCCGGCAGCCGGCTGGGCCGGATCGTTGGCGTGGGCGAGCGTCGTCGTGCACAGCAGTGCGAGGGCGGGAAGCAGCGTTCGGATACCGGACATGATGAATTCCTGATGGGGGCGTGAGGCCGGAGTTTGCCGGAGAACCGGTTTCATGAACGTAACGGTGTGTTTACATCGCCGTCGCCGTTTCATCGATTGCGTTGTTGACGATCACCGCGCCGCGAATCTGTTTCAGGTTCTCGCGCAGGATGTCGGCGACCAGTTCGTCGGTGCGCGGATCGGCGAGCACTTCCTCGATGATGCGAAAGCCGGCGTCGACCAGCGCTTCGCTGATGTCCTTGTAGAACGGCAGGCGCGACAGGCGGCCGGCTTTCGGGTCGTTGCGCAGTTTCTCGAAGATCATCGAACGCATGTGGGCTTCGTTCTCGCGCAGCGCGCGGGCGATGTTGCGCGTGTAAGTGCCGCGGCCGAGCACGTCGGCGACTTCGTCGAGCACGGCGACGGTGACGGCATCGCTGATCGAATCGACGATCGCATTCTTGAAGCGGTTGACGAACAGGTAGGTGAAGTCTTCGCCGAGCGCGCGGTCGGCGGCGGCGCCGGCGCGCGACAGCATGACGGCGATCCGGAACACGCGGAACAACCGGAACGCGCGCAGCGCCGGATGCGCGGCCGGGATCATGCCGAGGATTTCGTACCAGTTGCGCTTGAGGAATGCGCGCTCCCAGCGCGCGCCGCGCCAGCGCCACAGGAATTCGGCGGCGAAGATCGCGCAGAACGCGAAATCGCCGGTGACGATCAGTTTGCGCTGCGCGTCGGTCACCGGCCCCCAGCTTTCGTAGCCGAGCGCGGTGACCGACGCGAGCGCGAGCAGCAGCATGATCCAGTCGATCAGCGCGACGCGGCGGCGGGCGGGGGTGGCGGTCTTGTCCATGCGATTTCCTTTTGTCGCGAGTACGGCTCGTGTCTCAGTCAGAATTTCGTCATTGCGAGGAGGCCGGCGGCCGACGAAGCAATCCAGATGCGCCGCTCGATCTAATGGTGCTGCCGGATTGCTTCGTCGCGATACGACTCGCAATGACGCGTGCTCATTTTGAACGGAGACGCGACCGGATATGAGGAAAAGCCCGCTCTTGCTGTCGATTCTGCCCCGTTATGATGCGGCGACCTTCCACGGATCGCATCCATGAACCGTCTTGCTCTCGTTGCGCGCGGCGCTGCTGCCGCGCTGCTGCTCGCCGCCGGCGTCGCGCACGCCGACACCGATGCGCAGTTCCGTCAGCAGTTCGGTGATGCGTTTCTCGATCGCTACTGGTCGCTGCACGACGATTTCGCGATCGCGGTCGGCTATTACCGCAACGCCGACCGGCTGGCCGCGCCGGATGCGAAGCACCGCGCGAAGCTGCAGGCGTTTCTCGACGAGTCGATCGGCGCGCTCGAAAAGCTGCCGGCCGGGCAGATGAACGACGCGCTGCGCACCGATCGCGAGATGCTGCTGAACCAGTTGCGTTACGAGCGCTGGTCGCTCGACGAACTGCGCGACTGGCAGTGGATGCCGTCGAACTACAACGTCGCCGACGCGTTCTCGCTGCTGCTGAACACGCCGTACGCCGACGAAGCGACGCGGCTGCGCACGGTGTCGAAGCGGCTCGCGCAGGTGCCGGCGTATTACGCGGCGGCGCAGCAGGCGATCTCGCATCCGACGCGCGTCCACACGCAGCTCGCGATCGAGCAGAACCAGGGCGCGCTCGACGTGTTCGGCGACGCGCTCGAAAAGCAGGTCGCCGGTTCAAAGCTGACGGCCGGCGAACGCGTGCAGTTCCTGCACCACCTGAAGGCCGCGCGCGCCGCGATCGACGATTACGTGAGTTTCCTCAAGGCGCTCGATGCGCGGCTGGCGAAGGACGGCGGCGCGCGTGATTTCCGCCTCGGCCAGCCGTATTACGACCAGGCGTTCGCGTACGAAGTGCAGACCGGCGGCACTGCCGAGCAGCTGTACCGGCGCGCGCTGCAGGAGAAGGACCGGCTGCATGCGCGGATGAGCACGCTCGCCGACCAGCTCTGGCCGAAATATTTCCCGGACACGAAAGCGCCGGCCGATCCGGTCGACAAGATCGGCCGGCTGATCGGGAAGCTGTCCGACAACCATGTCGCGCCGGCCGAGTTCTATCCGCAGATCAAGGCGCTGATCCCGAAGCTCGAAGCCTGGGTGAGCGATCACGATCTGCTGACGCTCGATCCGAGCCGGCCGCTGGAAGTGCGCGTGACGCCGCCGTACCAGCGCGGCTACGCGATGGCGATGCTTGCCGCGCCGGGTCCGTACGATCCGACCGCGAAGACGTTCTTCGACGTGATGCCGATGGACGACTACACGCCGGCGCAGGCCGACAGCTTCCTGCGTGAATACAACCACTGGCTGATGCAGATCCTCGCGATCCACGAGGCGGTGCCCGGCCATTACGTGCAGCTGCTGTACGCGAACAAATCGCCGAGCCGCATCAAGGCGATCTTCGGCAACAACGCGATGATCGAAGGCTGGGCGGTCTACAGCGAACGGATGATGCTGGAGAGCGGCTGGGGCGGCCACGAGCCGGAAATGGAACTGATGTATTCGAAGTGGGCGCTGCGCGTGGTCTGCAACACGATTCTCGATTATGGCGTGCACGTGCTCGGCATGAGCGAGGCCGACGCGATGAAGCTGCTGACGCACGAGGCGTTCCAGAGCGAAACCGAAGCGAAGGGAAAATGGCGTCGCGTGCAATTGTCGAGCGTGCAGCTGACGTTCTATTTCGCGGGTTTCTCGGCGATCTACGATTACCGCGAGCGTCTGAAAACTGAACTCGGATCGCGCTTCGACTTGAAGAAATTCCACGAGAAGTTCCTCAGCTACGGCAGCGCGCCGGTGTCGGTGATCGAATCGCTGATGACGCCGGAGGACGTCGCCCGCGCGCCCTGATCGTGATGCGCCGTGGCGGCGTGCCCGCCTCGGCATGGCACTAAACGTGCATTCGATTTATCCCGGTGGGTCAACGTCGACCGGTAGGGGGATATTTCGTGCGCCTGAACGTTTCGCGGCTGTCATCGGCGGCCTTCGTCCTGATCCTCGCCAGCTTGCCGGCACATGCCGGGCCGGCGGCGCATCCGCATCTGGTCGCCGCGGATCAGATCAGTGCGGGCGACACGGCGTGGATGCTGGCGTCGACCGCGTTGGTGCTGCTGATGACGATTCCGGGACTGGCGATGTTCTACGCCGGCATGGTGCGCAAGAAGAACGTGCTGGCGACCGCGCTGCAGAGCTTCTTCATCACCGCGCTCGTCACCGTCCTCTGGGTGCTGATCGGCTACAGCCTCGCGTTCACGCCGGGCAGCCCGTGGATCGGCGGCCTCAACCGCTTCGCGCTGCAGGGCATGGCGTATTTTCATGACATCGGCAAGCTGACCGTCAGCCACGTCGCGCCGACGATTCCCGAATCGGTGTTCGTGATGTTCCAGATGACGTTCGCGATCATCACGCCGGCGCTGATCGCCGGTGCGTTCGCCGAGCGCATGCGTTTCGGCGCGATGGTGCTGTTCATGGCGGCGTGGTCGCTGCTGGTCTACGCGCCGGTCGCGCACTGGGTCTGGGAACCGACCGGCTGGCTGGCGCAGCTCGGTGCGCTCGATTTCGCCGGCGGTACGGTCGTCCACATCAACGCCGGCGCCGCCGGTCTGGCCTGCGCGTACATGCTCGGCCGCCGCACGCATTACGGCAGCGAGCCGTTCATTCCGTTCAATCTCGGCTTCACGATGATCGGCGCGTCGCTGCTGTGGGTCGGCTGGTTCGGCTTCAACGCCGGCTCCGCGGTCGCCGCCGACGGCCGTGCCGGCATGGCGATGCTGGTCACGCAGACGGCGACCGCGATGGCGGCGCTGACCTGGAGCACGATGGAATGGCTGATCCGCGCGCGCGTCTCGCTGCTCGGCTGCCTGTCGGGCGCGGTCGCCGGCCTCGTCGCGATCACGCCGGCCTCGGGTTTCGTCAACATCGGCGGCGCGCTGGCGATCGGCGTCGCCGCCGGCGTCGCCTGCTACTGGGGCGCGACCGGCCTCAAGCGCCTGCTGCGCGCCGATGACTCGCTCGATGTGTTCGGCATCCACGGCATCGGCGGCCTCGTCGGCGCGCTGCTGACCGGCGTGTTCGCCGACAGGAACATCAGCGGTTCGGATGGCCATCTGCTGACACAGGCGATCGGCGCGTTCGCGACGCTCGCGTACAGCGGCATCGTCTCGCTGCTGATCCTGCTGATCCTCAAGTACACGATCGGCCTGCGCGTCAGCGCCGACGAGGAGCTGATCGGCCTCGACCTGTCGCTGCACGGCGAGGCGATTCCGTGAACCTGATCATCACGAGCGCACAGACGCAGGCGCCACGATCCGGAGGAATGGTTTCTGGTTTGCGGCCGGCGTGAGGCGGCCGAGTGGAGATGTCGTCATGACCGAGAATGAAAGCCTGCTGCTGGCGACGCGTCTGTACGTGCGCATGCGCGCGAACGGCGGCCGCGTCATCGACGCGACCTGGCTGACGCAGAACACCGAATATGCGCGCGAGATCCTCAGGCTGGCCGCCGCGCATGCGGACGGCGAAGTGCAGCGTCTCGGCGCGCGCCTCGAAGAACTGCTGTTCGGCGCCGTGCAGCCGCGTCCCGGCGCGCTGGCATCGCGCGAGACGGCTGTGCCGAACAAGTACGTCGGCGTGCTGCGTTAGCGATTTGCAGCCGTCATTCCCGCGAAAGCGGGAATCCAGGGTTGGCGTTTGCCGCTCCCGCCTTCGCGGGAACGACGAAATAAGCCGCGTTCTGGAAGGCAGGCGTTACGGCCCTACGACGAGCAGCTGACCTCGATGTACCGCGCGTCGGGCGGCGGCTCGGCGGCGTAGGCTTCGTGTTCCGGCTGCTCGTCACAGGGCCTGCGCAACACCGTCAGCAGCCGCTCGATTTCGCCGCCGCTGCCGCGCTCGGCATCCTCGATCGCCCGCTGCGCGAGATGGTTGCGCAGCACGAACTTCGGGTTGACGGCGTTCATTGCCGCGCGGCGTTCGGCATCGGCAACGCCTTGTGCCTGCAAGCGGGCGCGGTAGTCCGGCAGCCAGGCATCGAACGCTTCGAGATTGCGCATCTCGTCGCGCAGCGGGCCGGCCGGCGCGTCGCTCGCCATCGGTACGTCGGCGAGCAGGCGGAAGCTGCGCGTGAAGTCGCCGCGACCGGCATGCAGCAGGCTGAGGAAGCGGTTGATCAGATCGACGTCGGCGTCCGCCTCGCCGCGCAGACCGAGCTTGGCACGCCACAGGGCCGTCATCGCCTGCGAATACGCCGGGCCGTAACGTTCGAGCACGCCCTCGGCGATCTCGACCGCGCGGTTCTCGTCGTCGGCGAGCAGCGGCAGCGTCGCCTGCAACAGTTTCGAGCAGTTCCAGAAGCCGATGCCGGGCTGACGGTCGTACGCGTAACGGCCGCCTTCGTCGCTGTGATTGCAGATGTGGTGCGCGTCGAACGCGTCGAGAAAACCGTACGGTCCGTAATCGAGCGTCAGGCCGAGAATCGACATGTTGTCGGTGTTCATCACGCCGTGACAGAAGCCGACGCTTTGCCATTGCGCGATCAGCCGCGCCGTGCGTTCGACGATTTCGGCCAGCCATGCCGCATGACGATCGGGCGCGTCGCGCAACTGCGGAAAATGTTCGTCGATGACGTGCTCGGCGAGCGGCGCGAGATACTGCGGCTGGCCGCGGTAATAGAACACCTCGAAATTGCCGAAGCGCACATGCGACGGCGCGACGCGGCAGATCACCGCGGCGTGTTCGATCGTCTCGCGGCGCACTGGATCGTCGGCGACGATCAGGCTCAGCGCGCGCGTCGTCGGAATGCCGAGGTGGTGCATCGCCTCGCTCGCGAGATATTCGCGAACGCTGGAACGGATCACCGCGCGGCCGTCGGCGAAACGCGAATACGGCGTCTGCCCGGCGCCTTTCAGTTGCAGGTCCCAGCTTTCGCCGCGCGCGTTGCGGACCTGGCCGAGCAGCATCGCGCGACCGTCGCCGAGCTGCGGCACGTAGACGCCGAATTGATGGCCGGCGTACAGCGCGGCGACCGGTCGGCCGCCGGGCAGCGGCCGGTTGCCGGCGAAGATGTCGACGAACGCGTCGCTGCGCAGTTCCGCCGGATCGAGATCAAACAGCGCCGCGACCTCGGCGTTGGCGTGCAGCAGCCGCGGGTTCGCCAGCGGGCTCGGCGCGACCGGCGATGCATGAGTCTCGCCGAGCGCGGCGAAGCGATTGTCGAAACGGAGCTGGTCGAGGCGAAGCGGCACGGCGCGGCACGGTGGCAATGGACGGACACTGTAGCCGACGCGCCGCTCGCGTTCAGAATCCTCTGCTATAAAAAGCTGCGCTTCGCGAAACAAAGGAGAGGGGCATGTATACGCACGGTTATGGTTTGTGGGGCCTGATCGTCCTGATCGCCGATGTCTGGGCGATCGTCAGCATCCTGCAAAGCAGCGCGACGACCGGCAAGAAAGTGCTGTGGATATTGCTGGTGTTCTTCCTGCCGGTGCTCGGCTTCATTCTCTGGCTGCTGCTCGGGCCGCGCGGCGGCCGTTAGAGCTGTAACAAAATGAGTTCCCTCTCCCTCGTCGCGGAGCGATGGGGGAGAGGGCGTTCATTTCGTCATGCGCTCTTCGCGAAGCAAGCGGCTCCGCAGCGTCGCCGCCGTCCAGTACGCCGGCGGCTTGGTACCGCGCATCGCGTCGACCAGTTCGACGAGCGTCGCGTTGCACGGCGCGGCGAGGCCATGCGACGCGGCGAGGCGGACGATCTCGCCGTTCAGTTCGCCGGCCTCGGTCGGCTTGTCCTGTTCGACGTCGGCGACCATCGACGGATAGGTACGGTCGCGCAGGCCGTTGCGGCGCCGCGCGAAATGCCAGGGCAGGGCCGTGCCGCCGGCCAGCAGATGGCGGTACAGCGCATACGGCACCGGCATCGGCAGCTTGAACGGCGTATGCGTCGCGCGCAGCACGGCGATCGCCTCGTCGAGCACGGCGACGTAGATCGCGCGCAGATCGCCCGGTTTCAGCAGGTCCTCGAAGGTCGCGTGCGTCAGCGCGCAGATCGCGTTGGCGAGATTGATCAGCAGCTTGCCCCAGGCCGCCGCCTCGCCACGGCTCGCGCGCACGGTGACGCCGGGCGCGGCGAGCGCGCGCAGCAGGCGGCGATCGTCGCTGCCGATGTACAGCTCGGCGCGCGTCGTCAGTTCGGTGCGCAGCGGCGCCAGCAACTGCGCGTTGAACATCACCGTCATCGGTATGACGCGAACGCCCGGCAGCCGTTCGCGCAGGCGGCGCAGCGCCGACAGGCCGTTGAGCGTCGAGATCACGGTGCAGCGCGCCGGCAGCGGCGGCAGGTTGTCGATCAGCGCGTCGAGCTGCGGATGCTTGACGGCGATCAGCAGATAATCGACCTCGCGCAGATCGAGCCGCGTGCACAGCGCCGGCCGCGGCGCCGTCCAGGTCCGCTCGCCGCGCTCGACGCGCAGCATCGACGTTGCCTCGAAAGCGGCGCGATCCTTGTCGCGCACGTATAGCTGCAAGGGCTCGCGTCCGGCGGCCGCGACGAACGCGGCGAGCGTGGTGCCGACCGCGCCGGCACCGACCAGCATCATCATCGGATGTCCTCCTGGCAGGGCTGCTACCCTTGCACGGTCGATGGCCGCTGACAACGGCAGGACGGTTCCAAGACATGACGGCATGCGCGAGCTGCGGCGCGGACAATCCGGAAAACGCGCGCTTCTGCAACCAGTGCGGCGCGCCGCTCGCCGCGGCGGCGCCCGCGGCCGGCGCCGCGTACACGCCGCGTCATCTGCGCGACGGTGCCTTGCGCGCGGCCGGCGCGGTCGCCGGCGAACGCAAGCGCGTCACCGTGCTGTTCGCCGACATCAAGGGTTCGACGCGGCTCGCTGCGCAGGCCGGCGTCGAGCTGTGGCACGAGGTGCTCGACCGCTTCTTCGGACTGCTGACGCAGGCCGTGCACCGCTACGACGGCACCATCAACCAGTATACCGGCGACGGCATCATGGCGCTGTTCGGCGCACCGGTCGCGCTCGAGGACCATGCGCTGCGCGCCGCACACGCCGCACTCGACATGCAGCAGGCGGTGCGCCGCTATGCCGACGAGCTGCGGCTCGCGCACGGCCTCAACCTGTCGCTGCGTATCGGTCTGAACAGCGGCGAGGTCGTCGTCGGCCGGATCGGCGACGATCTGCGCAGCGACTACACCGCGCAGGGCCCGACCGTGAATCTCGCAGCGCGCATCGAGCAGCTTTGCGAACCGGGCCGCGTCTACGTCTCGCAGGCGACCGCGCAGCAGCTCGAAGGCTATTGCCGGCTGCGGGCGCTCGGCGCCGCGCAGCTCGCCGGACACGACGCGGCGCAATCGGTGTTCGAACTGGAAGACGCCGGCGGGCGCCATGAGCGGCTGCAACGCAGCCTCGCGCGCAGCGGCTCGCCGTTTCTCGGCCGCGCGGCGGAGCTGGCGCGCCTGCAGCATGCGCTCGACGACGTGCGCGGTGGTCACGGCCGCGTGGTCGCCGTGGTCGGCAGCGCCGGGCTCGGCAAGTCGCGGCTCTGTCACGAATTCGTCGAGCGCTGCGCGCGCGGCGGCGTCGCCGTGCATCGCTGCAGCGCGGTGCCGTATGCGCGCCGCGTGCCGCTGCTGCCGATCCGCGATCTGTTGCGCGGCCGGCTCGGCGTGCCGGCCGGCGCCAGCGACGAGCAGGCGCGGCAGTGGATCGCCGGCGCATTGACGCTGGAAGTCAGCGACGCCGCGGCGCTGCTGCCGCACGTCTTCGGCTTCCTCGGTATCGCCGAACACGGCGGCGCGGCGATGGGCGAGGCGCAGGGCGCCGCGCAGGAGCAGATGCTCGAACGGCTCGCGCAGTTCCTGTGCTGCGGCGGCAAGCCGCGCGTGCTGCTGATCGAAGACCTGCATTTCCTCGATCCGGCGACCGAGGCGTTCATCGTTCAGCTCGGCCGCGTCGCGGCGCGCGAACATTGCCTGCTGCTGCTGAATTACCGGCCGGACTACGGCGCCGCGGCGCTGCGCGACGTGCTGGGCGAGACGCTGGACCTGCGGCCGCTCGCCGACACCGATCTCGAAGATCTGGCGCGCACGCTGCTCGGTGCCGACCGCTCGCTGGCGCCGATCGTCGCGACGCTCGTGCAGCGCGCCGGCGGCCATCCGTATTTCGTCGAGGAGGCGGTGCTCGCGCTCGCCGACGGCGGCTGGCTCGAAGGTTCGGCGCGTGCGTGGCGTCTGGTGAAGCCGATCGACGAATGGCCGCTGCCGGACAGTGTGCAGGCGCTGCTCGCCGCGCGCATCGACCGGCTCGACGACGCGCGCCGCGCGCTGCTGCAGGCGGCCGCGGTGATCGGCCGGCATTTCGACGCGGCATTGCTCGCGGCGGTGCTCGGCGACGATGCCGCGCGCGTCGACGGCCAGCTGCTGGCGCTCGAACGCGACGGTTTCACGCGCGGCGACGGCGAGAACTGGGAATTCGCGCATCCGCTGTTGCAGGAAGTCGCGTATCGCGGCCAGCTCGAATCGCGGCGGCGCGTCGTGCACGGCGAGCTCGCGCGTCTGCTCGAAGCGCGTCACGGCGCGATGGAACCGCCGCGCGAACTGTCGCTGCGGATCGCCCGGCACTGGCGTGGTGCCGGCAACTGGGGCGCGGCCGGGCAGTGGGGCCTGGTCGCCGCGCGCTGGCTGTCGATGCGCAATTTCGCGACGGCGACCGAGCAGTGCCGGACGACGATCGCCGACCTCGATCGCGCCGGTCGCGACGATCCGCAGCTCGCGCGCAGCGGCGCGCTGGCGCGGGCGATGCTGATCCGCCTCGCGCAGTTCGCGCCGATCGCATCCGACGAGATCGAAACCGCTTACGCCGAGGCGCAGCAACTGATGCCGGCCGACGACGTCGCCGGCCGCGCCGAGCTGCTGATGTCGTACGGCAACCGCCAGCTCCATCTCGGCCGCGTCGACGCCGCCGCCGGACTGCACGAACAGGCGATCGCGATGGCGCTCGCGCACGGCCAGCCGCAGGTCGTGAACCGCTTCCGCGTCGCGTACCTCATGTCGTTCAACGCCGCCGGCCGGCTGCGGCAGATCATCGAGCTGCTCGACCGCGCCGGCGACGACTGGCGCACGCGGCCGGTCGACAACGAGAATTTCATGTCGCGCGCCTATTACGGCCTGATGCTCGGCTGGATGGGACGGCTCGACGAGAGCCGCGCGCATCTGCATGCGGCGATGGAAGTCGCCGCGCGCGACCGCAGCGTGTCGATGAGCTGGATGCATGCGAGCCTCGTCGACCTCGCGCTGCTCGGCGGCGAGTTCGCGCCGGCACTGTCCGCCGCCGCGACCGCGATGCAGCGCGCCGAGGAATCCGGCAGTCCGTTCATGCGCGCGATCGCGCTGCGTGCGCTGGGCCTCGCGCTCGGCCTCAACGGCCGTCGCGACGAGGCGGTCGACGCCTTGCGCGAGGCGCTGCCGATGGTCGCGCCCGGCGGTCTCGCGCATCTGTACGAAGCCAACGTGCTGGCGACGCTGGCGCTGGTCGAACAGGAAGCCGGCGACGCGGCGGAGGCGGAGCGTGCCGCGCTCGCCGCGTGCGCCAGCGCGCGCGCGTCCGGCTCGCGGGTCTGGGAGATTCTCGCGACGCTGGTCTGGCTGCGCCTGCCGGTGCAGCCCGGGCGCCACGACGAAGCGGCGCGCGCGATCGTCCGCGTCGACGAACTGCTGGCGTTCACCGGCGCCGAGGGTTTCCGGCCGTGGCTGCATCTGGCGCGCGCACACTGGAGCGCATCGGCCGGGCAGGCCGAGGCGGCGACCGCCGCGGCGCACGCGGCGTTCCTCGCGATCGGCGCGCCGGCGTACGCCGGCAAAGCGGCAATGCTGCTGCTCGACCGCCAGCAGGCCGTCGCCGCCAGCATT
>DASSVA010000276.1:0-3964 GCA_035706385.1 Solimonas sp.
CCGCTCAAGCCGGCGATCACGTCTTCGCGAAACGCTTCGAGCTGCCGTGTCCGTTCGTCGACGAGGTCGAGCATGATCTAAAGATCCTCCGCCAGTCGCAGCCCGGAAAACTGCCAGCGCGCGCCGGGCGGGAAAAAGTTGCGATAGCTCGCGCGCACGTGGCCGGCCGGCGTCGCGCACGAGCCGCCGCGCAGCACGAGCTGCCCGGACATGAACTTGCCGTTGTATTCGCCGACCGCGCCGGCCGCCGGCTTGAAGCGCGGATACGGCGTGAACGAGCTGCGCGTCCATTGCCAGACGTCGCCGAACATCTGCTGCAGGCCGCCGCCGGGCGTCGCCGGTTTCGGCCGCAAGCGTCCCGAATCGGCGAAGTTGCCGCGCACCGGCAGGCCGCTCGCCGCATGCTCCCATTCGGCTTCGCTTGGCAGACGCCTGCCGGCCCAGCGCGCATACGCATCGGCTTCGTACGCGCTGACGTGCGCGACCGGCGTATCCGGATCGAGCGGCTGTTCGCCGCGCAGCGTCATCGTCCAGTAGCGATCGTCGCGCCGCTGCCAGTACAACGGCATCGTCCACTGCTGCGTCTGCACTTCGGTCCAGCCGTCGGACAGCCACAGCAGCGGATCGCGGTAGCCGCCGTCATCGATGAACGCGATCCACTCGCGGTTGGTGACGAGCCGGCTCGCGAGCGCGAACGGTTCCAGCAGCACGCGATGCCGCGGCCGTTCGCAGTCGAATGCGAACCCGCGGCCGTCGTCGCCGATCTCGACGAGGCCGCCGTCGAAGCGCAGGAATTCGAGCGGCGCCGGCGCTGCGGCCGGCATCGCCAGCGGCTCCGGCGATTTGTACGCGGGCCGCAGCGGATTCTGCGCGAACAGATGCAGGATGTCGGTCAGCAACAATTCCTGATGCTGCTGCTCGTGATGACAGCCGAGTTCGATCAGCTCGCATACACGCGCGTCGGCATTTTCTCGCAGCAGCGCATCGATCGCGGCGTCGACGTGCGCGCGATACGCCTGCACGGTGTCGAGCGTCGGCCGCGTCAGCATGCCGCGCCGCGGTCGCGGCTGGCGCGCGCCGACCGCTTCGTAATAGGAGTTGAACAGGTAGTCGTAGCGCTCGTCGAACACACGGTAAGCGCGCCGATGCGGCACCAGCACCATCGTCTCGAAGAACCAGGTGGTATGCGCGAGATGCCATTTCGCCGGGCTCGCGTCCGGCATCGACTGCACGGTCGCGTCGGCGTCCGACAGCGGCTCGATCAGCGCGACGCTCGCCTGCCGCACCGCGCGGTATTGCGACGCGAGGTCGTCGGTCGTGACGGCGAAACGTTTCGTGGAGGCGGCTGCCATGCATCTCCCCTGTTGTTCTCGTGTGTGAAGCGCGTGACGGCACCGCGATGCGCGATCGCGGGCACCGGGTCTGTTTACGCATCTGCGGCGCCCGAGTCCAGCACAGCGTTTCCGAGTCCGCGCTGAACGGGCCCGGGTCTTGCCTGTCGCGACGTCTTTTCGTCACGTCGCGGCCGACGCGTCGTAAAGCCGGCACGGCTGCGCATCGACGGCGTTCTGCACGCGAGCGCGCGCGAACCATTCGTCCGCCGGCGGCGACCGCCGGTAGCGTCGCGCATTTTTCCGACATGGCGCGCGCAAGGCGGCCACGCGTCGCCGTCGGGACGCGCGCCGGACGCGCATGCGGCGATCGCGGCGCAGCGCTATCGCCCTGAGGCGGCGACGAAAACTCGCGATATCGGCGGCCGCGACGCGTGCGATCGTGATCGCCATGCGGGGCACCGCCGCAGGCGCGGCGCGACGCGTCATGCACAGCACGTAGTACGAATCCCCTACACGCATCGCCCGATGCGGGCATGCGCGCGTCGCACGGGACTTGGATCGCGCGGGCCGAGCCCCCGCCAAGCGATATCCGCCATGCACGCCGGAATTTCGTCATCGCCCCGTCACCCGCAACCGGTCGGCCACGTGCTGCTCCGCCGGCTCTGCCTGATCGCCATGCTCGCGATGTCGCCGGCGCCCGTCCTTGCGTCGGGCACGGCCGACGACGACGCGAACCTGATCCCGACCAGCGCCGCGCGCGGCAGCGCGTTCGACAGCACGTATCGCGCGATCGACACCGACGGCCGCTATCGCGTGACGACGCGCTTTCGCACGTTCGCCGGCGAGACGCTGTCGCTCGGCTTCGAACTGCCGGCCGGCGCGAGCCGCGCGTCGCTGCGCGAATTCGGCATCGCCGATGACGAGCTCGACGCCTTGCTGAAGGCGTGCATGGCGTCGAGCCGCTGCGAACAGCGCGACTTCGACCGACAGACCACGCGTTATTACCGCGACCACGCGCTGCGGCTGCGCCGCGACGCCGGCGACCGGACGCATCTGTTCGTCGACGTCGCGCAGGTCGTGCAGCGCAATCGCGCGCGCGTGCAGCCGGTCGCCGCGGCGCTGCGCCGGCTCGCCGCCGAACGCGGCCACGATACGCAGTGGACGATCGACGCGGCGATCGCGCTGGTGCAGACCGGACTGGTCTACCGCAAGCCGTCGCAGCATGAGGACGGCCGGCAGATCCTCGGTTTCTATCCGCCGCCGCGCGCACTCGCACGCGGTTACGGCGACTGCGACACGAAAGCGGCGCTGCTCGCGGCGATCCTGCAGAACCTCACCGACGCGCCGATCATCGGCGTGCATGTGCCGCGCCATTACCTGATCGGCATCGCCGGCGCGCCGCGCGCCGGCCAGGCGACGCTGCATTACGACGGCCGGCCGTTCGTGCTGGTCGAAGCGTCCGGCCCCGGCCGGCGGCCGCCCGGCGACATCGCCGACAGCACGCAGCTCGCGCTCGACGACAGGCGCGACGTGCGCATCGATCCGATGTTCTGAACGAGCGGCGCTCAGGCCGCGGTGACGCGCTCGTTGCGCATCGTCACGAATTCCTCGGCCGTGCTCGGGTGGATGCCGAGCGTCTCGTCGAACGTCTGCTTGGTCGCGCCGGCCTTCAGCGCGATCGCGATGCCCTGGATGATTTCGCCGGCATCCGGCCCGACCATGTGCGCGCCGAGCACGCGGTTGGTGTCGGCATCGACGATCAGCTTCATGAACGTCGTTTCCTGCGATGCGGTCAGCGTCAGCTTCAGCGATCTGAAACGGCTCTCGAAGATCTGCAGCGCATGGCCGCGTTCGCGCGCCTGCGCTTCGCTGAGGCCGACGGTGCCGATGTTCGGCAGGCTGAACACCGCGGTCGGGATCAGCGTGTAATCGGGCCGGCGATAGCTGTCGGCGCGAAACAGCTGGCGCGCGACCGCCGTGCCTTCGGCGAGCGCGACCGGCGTCAGCTGCACGCGGCCGATCACGTCGCCGACCGCGAACACCGACGGCTCGGCGGTGCGCAAATCGTCGTCGACCTCGATGAAACCGCGCTCGTCGCGCCGCACGCGCGTGCGCTCGAGACCGAGTCCGTCGAGCGGCGGCCGGCGACCGGTCGCGAACATCACGCAGTCGGTTTCCAGCGCACGGCCGTCACGCAGATGCGCGACGAGCACGCCGTCGCCGCGCCGCTCGATGCGCGCGATGTCGGCGTTGAACTGCAGATCGATGCCGCGCAACCGCAGTTGCGTGCGCAGTTGCTCGCGAATGCCGATGTCGAAACCGCGCAGGAACAGCTCGCCGCGATACAGCTGCGTGACCTGCACGCCGAGGCCGCGGAAGATCGACGCGAACTCGACGGCGATGTAGCCGCCGCCGGCGACGATCACGCGGCGCGGCAGCGCCGGCAGATGAAACGCGTCGTCCGAGGTGATCGCGTGTTCGGCGCCGGGAATGTCCGGCACGTCCGGCGCGCAGCCGGTCGCGATCAGCACATGCGCGGCGCGGATGCGCTCGCCGCCGACCTCGACCGTATGCGCGTCGAGCAGCCGCGCGTCGCCGCGGATCAGCCGCGCGCCGGCATCGGACAGCAG
>DASSVA010000277.1:0-3096 GCA_035706385.1 Solimonas sp.
TGCACGGTTCGATGCGCGTCAGCGCCGCGCTGTTCGACACCAAGTTCAACAATCTGCAGGTCTCGACGTTCGCGACCAGCAACGGCGGCGCCGCGGCGCCGGTGTTCCTCAACGCCGCCAGCGCGCGGTCGCGCGGTGGCGAACTGGAACTGAACTGGCTGACGCCGCTGCCGGGCGTCGCGTTCTACGGCTCGGCCGGTTATGCCGACGCGTATTACACGCATTACCCCGACGCGCCGGCCTGCGCGGTCACCAGCGAGTGCCCCCGCCCCAACGCCGACGGTACGACGCAGAATCTGTCGGGCCGGCCGCTCGCCAACGCGCCGCGCTGGACGGCGGCGGCGGTGCCGTCGTTCACGACGCTGCTGCCGGGCGGCGCGCTGGCGACGTTCGCGGTCGACGTGCTGTATCGCAGCGATCGCTATGTCGACGTCGATCTGGCGCCCGAGAAACGGCAGCGGCAGACCACCGAGGTCAACGCGCGCATCGTGCTCGGCTCGCGCCGCGGCAACTGGCTGCTGAGCCTGGCGGCGCGCAACCTGACCGGCGAAAAGATCGTCGACCAGGTACTCGACGAGCCGCTCGCGCCCGGCAATTACGCGGCGGCGCGCAGCGATCGCGGCCGCGTCGTGTCGGCGAACCTGATCCTCGATATCTGAAGGCGGCGACGGCCGCGCGCCGGCCGCCCGTGATAAGATAACGATTCTCATCTTCAATCGAGCCCGATCACCGGTATGCGTCTTTCCGAGCTTGGCCATCACATCGCCGCCACCGTCACCGCGGTCGACGATCTCGGTGCCGCCGATCCGATCGCGCGACGGCTGCGCGATCTCGGCTTCGTCGCCGGCGAGCTGGTGAAGATCGTCGCGCACGGCCCGGTGCAGCGCGATCCGATGCTGGTGCAGATCGGCTATACACGCTTCGCATTGCGCCGCGCGGAAGCGGCACGCGTGCAGGTCGCGCCGGAGTCCGCCGCGTGAACGCCGCGACGCTGCGCATCGCGCTGGTCGGCAATCCGAACTGCGGCAAGACCGCGCTGTTCAATCAGCTGACCGGCAGCCGCCAGAAAGTCGCGAATTACGCCGGCGTCACCGTCGAACGCAAGGAAGGCCGCGTGCTGACGCCGTCCGGCCGCGTGCTGCAGCTGCTCGACCTGCCCGGCGCGTACAGCTTCGACGCCGCGAGCCCCGACGAGATCATCACGCGCGATGTCTGCCACGGCCGCTATCCGGGCGAGGCCGCGCCGGACCTGATCGTCTGCGTCGCCGACGCGACCAACCTGCGCCTGCACCTGCGCTTCGCGCTCGAAGTGCAGCGCCTCGGCCGGCCGATGGTGCTGGCGCTGAACATGATGGACGCCGCCGCCAGACGCGGCGTGCGGATCGACGTCGCCGAGCTGCAGCGCCGGCTCGGCATCCCGGTGATCGAAACCATTGCCGTGCGCCGCGACGGCGCCGCCGGACTGATCGCCGAACTCGACCGGCAGGACCTGCCGCCGCCACCGCCGGCGCCCGGCGCCGACCTGCACGTCGCGGTCCGCGAACTGCTCGCGGCGACCGTGACGATGCCGCGCCGCACCGGCCGCGTCGACGATGCGATGGACCGCATCGCGCTGCATCCGGTGTTCGGCCTGGCGATTCTCGCGGTGCTGATGTTCCTGATCTTCCAGGCGGTGTTCTCGTGGGCGCAGCCGCTGATGGATGGCATCGGCGCCGGCGTCACCGCGCTCGCCGCGCTGACCACGCAGGCGCTGCCGGACGGCGTGCTGAAAAGCCTGCTCGTCGACGGCGTGTTCTCCGGTCTCGGCAGCGTGCTGGTGTTCCTGCCGCAGATCCTGATCCTGTTCCTGTTCATTCTCGTGCTCGAGGAATCGGGCTATCTGCCGCGCGCCGCGTTCCTGCTCGACCGCCTGATGTTCAAGGCCGGCCTGACCGGCCGCGCGTTCATCCCGCTGCTGTCGAGCTTCGCGTGCGCAATTCCCGGCATCATGGCGACGCGCAGCATCCAGGACCCGCGCGACCGCCTGACGACGATCCTCGTCGCACCGCTGATGACCTGCTCGGCGCGCCTGCCGGTCTACACGCTGCTGATCGCCGCGTTCATCCCGCGGCAGACGGTCTGGGGCGTTTTCAACCTGCAGGGCATCGTTCTGTTCGCGCTGTATTTCGCCGGCGTCGCATCGGCGCTGGCCGTCGCGTCGGTGATCAAGCGTCTGCGCCGCGACAAGAGCGAGCACGCACTGCTGATGGAACTGCCGTCATACCGGATTCCGAATCCGCGCGACGTCGCGATCGGCCTCAAGGAGCGCGCCGAGATCTTCCTCAAGCGCGTCGGCGGCATCATCCTGACGCTGATCGTGCTGCTGTGGTTTCTGTCGAGCTTCCCGGCCGCGCCGGCCGACGCGACGCTGCCGGCGATCGACTACAGCCTCGCCGGCAAGATCGGCCACTTCATGCAGCCGCTGTTCGCGCCGATCGGCTTCGGCTGGCAGATCTGCGTCGCGCTGATTCCCGGTCTCGCCGCGCGCGAAGTCGCGGTGTCGGCGCTCGGCACCGTCTACGCGATGTCCGGCAGCGACGACGCGGTCGCCTCGCAGCTCGGACCGATGATCGCGCACCAGTGGTCGCTGGCGACCGCGTTGTCGCTGCTCGCGTGGTACGTGTTCGCACCGCAATGCCTGTCGACGCTGGCGATCATCCGCCGCGAAACCGGTTCGTGGAAAATCGTCGCGGTCGCCGCCGGCTATCTGTTCGCGCTCGCGTATGCGGCGTCGTTCATCACGTTCCGCATCGCCGGAGCGCTGGCATGACGGCCTATCACGTCGCCGAATTCCTGATCGTCGCCGCCGCGGTCGGTTTCAGCGGCTGGAATCTCGCGAAGCGCTTCCTCCCGCAACGCGGTGGCACGGCGAAAAGCGGCGGATGCTCGGGCTGCGATTCCTGCGGCGGTTGCGGCACGCCGACGCCGCCCGCGGCGAACAAGTCGGAACAGCCGGTGCATTTCCACCGCTGAGGTCGTGAGATAATGCGCAAGCTGCGGCAAACCCGCATGCGCCACCCACGATAGCCCGCCGCGTTTTCGCGCCGCGGGCCGTTC
>DASSVA010000278.1:0-3573 GCA_035706385.1 Solimonas sp.
CCGGCGACGCGCGCGATGCCCTGCGCGATGAAGCCGGCGCCCTGTTCGTGACGCGCAAGCACGTGCGTCAATCGCGAATCGGCGAGCGCGCGATACAGCGGCAGCAGCGCGCCGCCGGGAATGCCGGCGACGATGCCGGCCGACGCGCCGAGCGCGTCGATGCGGGCTTCGAGAAAGCGGGTGATCAGGTTTGCACCGTTGATGTCCATGTCGGTTCCGGGTGAGTGGCGGAATCCCTGGAGGCGATGGACCGGTGGCGGATGCTGCAAAACGACAAAACCCCCGCCGGTCGGATGCGCCGGCGGGGGTTCTGGATGTCGAACAGCCCCTACGGCGCGTCGCTAACGACGACCGCGACCACAATAAGGGCGAGCTGTTTGAACAGGTTCATTGCATTGGTTTACGAAAAAGCGGCGCGAGTCTAGCGGTGGAAACGAATCGAGCGCAAGTCCATGCGCTTGCACGGGCGGAGAAGCGCTGAAGAAGCGTAGCGAGCGAAGACGGGTCGCATGAGGACGGAGCACAGCGCGCGCAGCGTACTTCAGTACGTGAGCACGCGAGCACCGCCCGCATGCGAGCTGTCGAGCGCAGTAGCTTCTTCAGCGCTTCTCGATGAACTCGATCTTGTAGCCGTCCGGATCCTCGACGAACGCGATCACCGTCGTGCCGTGTTTCATCGGCCCGGCTTCGCGCGTGACCTTGCCGCCGCGCGCGCGGACCCGGTCGCAGGCTTGCGCGGCATCGTCGACTTCGAGCGCGATGTGGCCGTAGCCGGTGCCGATCTCGTAGCGGTCGGTATCCCAGTTGTGCGTCAGCTCGATCACCGCGCCGTCGTCTTCGCTCTGGTAGCCGACGAATGCGAGCGTGAACTTGCCGTCCGGATATTCCTTGCGTCGCAGCAGCTGCATGCCGAGCACGTCGCGATAGAACGCGAGCGAGCGATCGAGATCGCCGACGCGAAGCATGGTGTGAAGGATGCGCATTGCGAATGCCTGCGAAAGGAAAGGGCGCCAAGGTGCCAGCGCGCCCCCGGGAGTGCAAGCGTGGACCGCAACGGCCGCCGTTTCAGAACGAAAACGCGAAACCGGGTTTGCGGTCGCGCGCGTGGCGATCGTCGTCGGCTTCGATCACGTCGATGCCGATCGCCGGTTCGAGCGCGTCGAGCGCGGCGAAGCGTCCGCACAGCGGCCGGGCGCGTGCTTCGAGCGCATCGGCCTTCGGCTCGATGCGCCGCTCGACGAGACGTTCGGTGGCGTCGGCGCGCGCTTCGATCCGGCCCGGATGGACGAGCGCGGTGAACACCAGCGAGGCGACGCTGCCGCTGATGTCGCGCGCGTAGTCTTGCGCGAGTTCGGCGATGTCGTCGTCGATCCCGTCGTCGAGCTGCGCGCCGACGCCGCCGCGCAGCAGTTCGCGGCCGTTGAAACGCGCGTGGATCTTTTCGCCGAGTTTCTCGCTGCGCCGCTCGTATTTGCGCAGATCGTCGGCGTCGTTGCTGAGCGCGGCGAAGCTCATCGTCATCGCTTCGAGGCCGAGCATCGCCCCGTCGAGCGCGATGCCGCTGACGTCCGGCACCAGCGCCTGCAGGCCGCGCCGGTATTCATCGACCGCCGCGCGCTGGCGCGCATCGAGCTTGCGTTCATCGCCGTCGCGGAACAGGCGGTCGCCGTCGAGACGGTAAACGCCGTCGTCGCCGCGCAGTTCGACCGCATCGCCGTCGAGCGCGACATCGGCGCGAAGCTGGTAATGGCAGTCGCGGTCGGTGGCGTTTGCTGCGAACGGCGCGAGCAGGCAGAGGGCGAAAATGAGCGGCTTGGACATGCGGATGGCTCCCGGTTCTTGATCTGTGCCGGGAGTGGAGCAAAGCCTTTGCCAGATTTTCAGTCTTTGTGAAACAAAGACTTATGGAAATCCGCCGGAAGCGCGTGGCGAAAATGGCGAAGCGGTTGGGGGCTGCAGCCGTAATTCGGCGAATATCCGCAGCCGATAACGGCTGTTTGCAGGAGGGGGACCATGCCCGCGACACGGTGTGAAGTCGCGGACATGGCCCTGCAAACAGCCGAAACGTTGCGTCTACAGCGCCAGTGGTCCCGACCCCGGCAGCTTCGTCACCAGATCCGCGCCGCACAGTTTCGACGGCGTGTAGCTGCCGCCGGCCGGCCGGTTCTGCGCCAGGAATTCGACGACGGCGAGCGCGCCGGTGACGGTCAGCGCGTAGCCGTTCGCGACCTTGATGCGCGCGGTCTTGGTCGCGCCCGCGGCATTGCGCGCCTCGCCCCAGACGTAGGTGACGAGCTTGTCGCGTTGCGCCGCATCCGGGCCTTTGACGGTCTTGCCGATGCGGTTCTTCAGGAACGCCTGCACCGGCTTCAGGCCGAGGAACCAGCGGAAATAATTCGCGCGGCGGGCATTGGCGATCATCGCCGGCGAACCGGGAATGAAGACCTCGATGTTCGGAATGCCGGTGCTCGCGTATGCGGTCGAGACATCGCCCCACGGAATCGTCATCGCCAGCTTTTCGCCGTCGCCGAAATCGATCCGGCGCACGTGATAGGCGAGCGGCACCGCGCGAATCCTGCCGTTCTCGCGGACCTTGCCGCCCTGCGCGAGGCCTTCGACCGAGGTCTTCGCGGTGCCGGGCGAGAAGCCCGAGCGCGAATCGAAGCCGAGCGCGAGATGCGTCGCATCCGGCAGCGCCGCCTTCAGCGCGGCGGCGACGCAGTCGGTCGGGATCACGTCGAAGCCGACACCCGGGCAGACGACGATGCCGGCGGCCTTGGCGCGCGCGTCCTGCTGCTGCGCGTGCTCGAACACCGAGATTTCGCCGGTGATGTCGAGGTAGTGCGCCTTCGCGGCGAGACAGGCTTCGATCATCGGCGCACTGGTTGCCGAGAACGGGCCGGCGCAGTGCAGCACCAGATCGATGCCGCGCAGGCCGTCGGCGATCTGTGCGGTGTCGTCGAGACCGAACGCGCGGTATTCGAGTTTCAGTTCATTCGCCAGCGGCGCGAGCTTGCCGGCGCTGCGGCCGGCCAGCACCGGCGCCACGCCGCGTTTTACCGCTTCGCGCGCGATCAGTTCGCCGGTGTAACCGTTGGCGCCGTAGATCATCCAGTTCATCGTTCACCCCGTTTTTGTTAGGAGCGCCCCATGGGCGCGACCATCGCATCCCGATCATCCCATCTTCGCGACCAGCCCGAGCGGCAGGTGCCGCATCGCGAAACCGAGCGGCGTCCACGGCCAGCCCGGCACGCTGGCGTTGGCCGGCTCGCGCTCGATCGCGCGCGCCAGCGCGCGGCAGCCGGTTTCGGTGTCGACCATGAACGGCGTCTTCTTGACCTTCTCGTTGATCTCCGAGCGGATGTAGCCCGGATAGATCGTGCTGACCTTGATCGGCTTGCCGAGCAGCTCGGCGCGGATGCCTTCGGCGAGCGCGGCGACGCCGGCCTTGGTCGCCGCGTACGTCGTCAGGTTGCGCGGCATGCCGCGCATCGCGCTGATCGACGAGATCATCACCAGATGGCCGTCGTTCTGCGCGCGGAAGATTTCCATCGCCGCCTCGCACTGCGCGAG
>DASSVA010000279.1:0-5435 GCA_035706385.1 Solimonas sp.
TGGACCGGCACGATGCGGTCGATCTTGCGCTCGCCGTCGAACACGATCTTCGTCTCGGTCGATTCGAAGTCGATCGCGCCGCGCCGGCTGCGCGCCGCGAACAGCGCATCGAAGACCTCGCTGAGCACCTGCAGATGTGGCACCACGGCGGCGCGCCGCTGCGCCTTGTCGCCGTGCGGATCATCGAGCATCTCGGCGACGTCTTCGTAGATCAGCCGCGCCTGACTGCGCATCACGCCTTCGAAGAAGCGCGATTTGGCGATTTCGCCGTCGGCCATGACGCGCATCTCGCAGACCATGCACAGGCGGTCGACGTCCGGGTTCAGCGAGCACAGGCCGTTCGACAGCTTCTCCGGCAGCATCGGAATCACGCGCTGCGGGAAATACACCGAATTGCCGCGCTTCAGCGCTTCCTTGTCGAGCGGCGCATCGGGTTTGACGTACGCCGACACGTCGGCGATCGCGACCCACAGCGTCCAGCCCTTGCGCTCGCGGCGCGCATGCACGGCATCGTCGAAATCGCGCGCGTCGCTGCCGTCGATCGTCACCAGCGGCAGCTTGCGCAGGTCTTCGCGACCTTCGTACTGCGCCGGCTGCACGGTATCCGGAATCGCCGCCGCTTCGTGCTCGACCGCATGCGGCCATTCGTGCGGCAGGCTGTGCGCGCGGATCGCCGCCTCGATCTCCATGCCCGGCGCCAGATGCTCGCCGAGAATTTCCGTGATGCGGCCGACCGGCAGCGTGCGATGGCCCGGCGGCGCGACGATGTCAGCGACCACCATCTGGCCGTGGCGGGCGCTGCCGAGTTCCTCGGCCGGGATCAGCAGATCCTGCTGCACGCGCGGATTGTCCGGGATCACGTACGCGACGCCGCGCTCGATGTGCAGACGGCCGACGACGCTGCGACTGACGCGCTCGATCACCTCGGCGACCACGCCTTCGGGCCGGCCCTTGTAGTCGAGGCCGATCACGCGCACCAGCACGCGGTCGCCGTTCATCAGCGAACGCATCTGTCGCGGCGACAGGAACACGTCCTTGCCGCCGGCATCGGGAATCAGGAATCCGAAACCGTCGCGATGCGCCTGCACGCTGCCGGCGATCAGATTCAACTCGGTCACCGGCCCGTACGCGCCGCGCCGGTTCTGCATCAGCTGGCCTTCGCGGACCATCGCGACGAGGCGCTTCGACAGCGCTTCCTGCTGCGTCAGCTTGCCGAGCTGGAACGCGCCGACCAGCTCGTCGAGCGTCAGCGGCCCTTCGTGTGCGGCCAGGGTGTCGAGGATCAGATTGCGGCTCGGAATCGGGTCCGCGTAGCGGCTCTGTTCCTTCGCATATTCGGCATCGGAGGTCTGCCAGTTCGCGGCAGCGGAACCGGCCTTGCCGGCCGTGTGGGAGCTTGTTTTTGACTTCTTGTTTTTCATTGACAAAGGTAGTTGGCGTCGCCACAATGCGCGCCCTTGACGCCGGCCGCAACCCGTTGCGGTGGCTGAAAGAAATGCCGAGATGGCGGAATTGGTAGACGCACCAGTTTCAGGTACTGGCGGGTAACACCGTGGAGGTTCGAGTCCTCTTCTCGGCACCAATCAGGGTTTGACGAATCAGTCCGTCAAAACCACATGGCGCAGGTAATGCGCACTGAAAAACGGCCCTCGCGGCCGTTTTTTTGTTTGCATCGTCGTTCACGGCGCGACGGATTGTAGCGACATCGCCGAACACGCGCTGAATCTCGCCAGGCCGCAGCCATGCTGCGGCGCGTCGTCATCACTCCCAGACGTACGTGAATTCCATGCCGAGCGTGCGCGGCTCGCCCCAGAACACTGCCCGATCGGTCTGCGGCAGGGTCGGCACGGCTTCGACGACGTAATCCTTGTCGAGCAGGTTGCGCGCGAATGCCGCGACCTCCAGCGTGCCGCGTCCGAGCTGCAGTCCGCTGACCGCGAGCCGCGTATTGACCAGACTGTACGACGGCAGATACGACAGATCGGAGCGCCCCGGCAGGCCGCCGCCGTTGCGTGCGCCGGTATAGCTGTATGTCGTCACGCCCCGCACGCGTCCCCAGCCGGCGCGCCAGAGCGTGTAGTCGGCGGCGACGACACCGGAATGACGCGGCGCCGACGGAAACGGATATTGATCGGCGACATTGGCGCCGCTGGCGTCGACGATCTTCAGCACCTTGGCATCGAGATACGAATAGTCGGCCGACAGTTGCAGCCACGACGTCGCGGCGATCACTGTCTCCAGCTCGATGCCGCGGATGCGCGCGTGACCGGCATTGGTCGCCTTGGTGTCACCGAGCGTTCCCGGAATCAGGAAATTGACCTGCATATCCTTGAAGTCGGTGTAGAACACATCGGCATTCAGACGCAGCCGATGTTGCAGCCAGTCGCTCTTGAAGCCGACTTCGGTCGCGGCCACGTATTCCGGATCGAAGCCTTCCTTGAAGCCGTAGCCGTAGTCGACCCCATCGGACGCCGCGCCCGACGCGCCGGAGACCTGCGGATCGCGCAGGTTGAAACCGCCGCTGCGATAACCTTCGACGTACTTGGCATACAGATGCCAATCCGCCTGGACGTCGTACTGGCCGATGAATGTGAACGAGTCGTCCGAGTAATGTTTGCGGCCGCGCACATGATCGAAAGCCTCGGCGCTGTCGAGCAGCAGCGCCGTGCCAACGTCGTTGACATTGATTTCCAGGTAATTGTCCTGGCTGTAGGTCTTGACCGCCTTGCGCGTGTCGTCGGAATGCCGATAGCCGACCGTGAGATGCAGGCGCCGCGCCAGCCAGTCCGGCGTCCACGTGCCCTGTCCGAACAAGGCGCCGGCCCGATTGTCGGCGCCGTAGTCACGCTGATTGAACGTGACGATCCGCGGGCCGACCAGCGAGACCAGCGGATTGACGATGCCCGGAAACAGCTGATAGAGAAATCCGGTCTGTGCCGGCAGCAGGGCCGAACTGGCCTGATGGCTGAATGGCGTGCGTTCGGAAGCCTGTTCGGAGAACAGGAAACCGCCGACGATATAGTCGATCTGCTCGTCGAACAGCTTGCCGCTGAGCTGCAATTCGTGCGACCACTGGTGCTGCTTGAGCTCCGGAATCACCAGCGGCGTCGGGCCGCCATAGGCGACCGTCGCCGCCGGACCGTCATAGCGGTTGCTGTCGAGACGGAATCTGGTCGAACCGGCACCGCCGCCGAGATCGGCGTAGAAGTCGTCGTCGAGCGTGCGGTAGGCGCCGATGTACTTGAACTCGTAGCCGTCGAACGGAAACGTCAATGTCAGCGCATGGCCGTTGATCCGCGTCGAAGACTGTTCGAGCGGCGTCCCGGTTGCCAGATGGCCGAGACGATCGGCCGCGTACACCGTGTTGAGCGCCGCATATTCCTTGATCAGGTTCGCCGTGCCTTTGTCGGAATCCGGAGGCAGCACGTCTTGCGGCGTCGGCGCATAGGCGTCGACGTGCGTGCTGTCGAATCCGTAATCGGCCTGCAGCCAGTCATAGGGCGTCCAGCGCGCGTCGACACGCAGGCCGAGCGCCTTGCGATCACCGAAATCGCCGCCGGGACCGGTGTTCTCGATATAACCATCCTGCTGCTTGGCGAGCACACCGAACTTGACGGCCGCATCGGCGCTCAACGGCACATTGACCGTCGCCTTGGCGCTCGCCAGATCGCGCTCGCCGGCGCTGCCGGTGAACTGCACGAAGAAGCCGGCCGGATCGGGCTTCTTCGTGATCAGGTTGATCGCGCCGCCGCTCGTGTTGCGGCCGTAGAGCGTGCCTTGCGGTCCTTTCAGCACCTCGATCCGTTCGAGGTCGGCCAGTTCGAGCGCCAGCCCTGACGAGCGCGCGATGTAGACGCCGTCGAGATAGATGCCGACCGCCGGGTCCTGCGTCACCTGCGCATCGTTCAGGCCGACGCCGCGAATGAACAGGCGCAGCGTCGAGTTGTTGGTCGGAAACGGTTCGACCGAAAGCCCCGGCACGTTGCCCTGCAATTTGTCGACGCCATCGATGCCGCGCTGCTGCAACATCTGCTCGTTGAACGCGGTGATCGAAATCGGCGTGTTCTGGATCGACTCGGATTTCTTCTGTGCGGTGACGATGATCTCTTCGATCTGCGGCACGTCGGCATCATCGGGCACGGCAACCGGCGCCGGCCGTGCCTCGGGCACCGCAATCGTGTCCAGCGGCGCAGCGGCCGCCGCCGCAGTCTGCTGATCATCCGTCTCCTGCGCCTGGGCCTGCCCCGCTCCCCATAGCGCACCGAGCAGGCAGATGCTCATCCGAATCCCGATGGTCACGTCTCCCCCTTCGCACTGACGGCGTTTCGACGATCGAACGCGGCCAATGTCCGGTTTCGGGCCAGCCGCCGGCATCACCCGTACTGAGGGGACTTCGCGTATCGCACCGGCGGCAGCCTCTATTTGTCAGGGCGCCGGCGAAATAACGGCAAAGGAATGATATTGTCACCGTGTCACATTTGAGGTGAACAATGCCGACGCCCCGCGCCGCCACGCCCCGCAAACGCAAAGCGCCCGCCAAGCGCGCCTACCTGAGCCGCGACCTGCGGCGGCAGACCTTGCTCGAAGTCGCGGCCGGCATCGTCGAGCGTGAAGGCTGGACCGCGTTGACGATGAGCGCGCTCGCCGAACAGGGCGGCACCAGCCGGCAGCTCGTCTACCAGCACTTTCCCAGTCTGGAAAAGCTGCTTGCCGATACCTCGTGGCACATCTTCACCGACACGATGCTCGGCACACAGGCGTCGATCGCCGCGCATCCGACCAACCTCCGCGAAGCGGTCGCGGCGGCCGAAGCGGTCACGCTCGACCTGCCGCCCGGCCGCGGCGACGCGCTCTGGCAATTGATCGCCGGCACGGCGTCGACGACGGCCGAACTCGAACAGATGCGACGCGGCATGCGCGAAGTCATCACCGGTATCTGGACGCCGCTGGTACGCAAGGAATTCGGCTACAGCCCCGTCGACGCCAAGGCCTATGCGTGGATGATGGTGATCGCGTTCTGGGGCATGCGGCAACTGGTTCGCGACGGCGATGTCTCGCGTGCGCGCGGCATGAAACTGTTCGGCCAGATGGTCGAGCGGCTCAGCCGGCCGTGACCGGCTGAGCGCCCTTCCCCCAGGCTTCCCCCAACAGCGCCCCTGCCCCCTATTTCCTGAGCTTGCGGCTCGCGAGCGTCTGCGGCCGGAAATAGTTGTCCTCGAAATCGATGCCGAAATCCGGATAGTCGTCGCCGGCGAAGCTGGCGGTCACGAAATAGCGCCCGCTCGGCAGGTCGTAATGGACTTCCGGACTGCCGGTCGTCGTCGGCACGAACGGAAACGTCGTCAGATGCGCTTCCTGGAAGCGCCACAGTTGCCCGCGTCCGTCGTAGCAGTCGACCGCGGCGATGCTCCAGCTGTCCTCGTCGACGTAGAACA
>DASSVA010000280.1:0-4245 GCA_035706385.1 Solimonas sp.
CGGCGTACCAGTCGCCGGCGGCCACCGCGCTGCCGCTCGCCGCGAGCAGCGCGGCGGCCGTCAGCAGCGCCGCGATGCGGCGACGATGACGCAGCGCGGCGAGCAGCAGCAGGCCGGCGAGCAGCGAGCTGCCGATGCCGCCGGCACCGCTCTTGAGCTTGCCGCCGTGGCCGCTGCCGCTGCCGTTTCCATCGCCGCCGTCGCCGCCCGAATGGCTGTCGTTGTCGTGGATCGTGACGGTGGTGGTGATCGGCGTGCCGAGCGTCGTGCCGCTGACGTTGCTCAGTGCCAGCGTGAAGGTCTCGTCGCCTTCGACCAGCGCGTCGTCGATGATCGGCACGCTGATGGTCCTGGTGCCGGCGTCGCCGTCGGCCCAGTTTAGCGTGCCGCTCGCGGCGCTGTAATCGCCGGGCGCCTGCGCGCTGCCGTCGGCGCTCGCGTACTGCACGCTGACCGCGCCGTCGCTGCCGCCGCTGCGCGTCACGCTGATCGTGACGTGGCCGGCATCCTCGCTGACGGCGGCGCTGGTGCTGCCGAACTGCAGCGTGCCGGGCACCGGCATGCCGGCCGCGGTGACGGTGAAGCCCTGCGCGAGCGTGCCGGTCAGGTCGCCGCTGTCGGCGTGTTCGACGCCGACCACGTCGCGCGGCCCGAGCGCCGCGGTCGCGGCGATCTGCAGCGTCGCGGTCGCGGTCGTGGCGTTGACGACATGCACGTTGCTGACGGTGATGCCGTCGCCGAAACCCGATGCGAACGAGGTGTGCTCGTCGAAGCCGATGCCGGTCAGCGTGACGTCGACGCTCGTGCCCTGCGCGCCGCTCGCCGGCGACACCGCGGTGACGTTGAACTGCGCGAAGCTCGGAATGTCGCCGAACGACACCGCGGTCTGCAGGCTGACGCTGCCATGCGCGGCGATCGTGCGGTTCCACTGCAGCGCGGCGCCGTTGTCGAGGCAGTCGGTGGTCGCCAAGATGGCGTTGTCCAGTTGCTGGCCGCCGATCTGTCCCCAGACGTTGCTGTACTCGTTGGCGGTGTAGGCGTCGGGCACCACCTGCGGAACGATCAGGATGTAGTAGTTGGTGCCGGAGCCGTCGCCGCAGGCCGCGCCGCCTTCGCCGCCGACGCTGTTCGACTGCGCCTGGCGATACGGAATGCCGGCGTCGCTGCCGGCCAGATAGATGTCGCCGCCCTTGAACAGCTTGACGGTCTGCGCGGCATCGCCGTTGTTCTGCACGGTGAAGCTTTCCGTGCCGTAACCGTCGCCGTTGACGTAGCGGATCTGCAGCGTCGTGCGCAGGCCGGTGCCGGCGACGTCGTCGACGACCGTGACCTGATACGGATTGCCGGCGCTGCCGTTGCCGGTCACGCCGCTGATCGAGATCGGCGTGTAGGCGGTTTCTGCGCCGAGGTTGTCGGTCGCCGTGCCGGCCGGGTGTTCCGCGAAGTTCGGACCGTACAGCTGGCCGCCGACCGCGACGAACCAGCCGGCGTCGGCGGTCTGCGGCGTCGATTCCGCCGAATCCGACGGATAGAACTGGCCGGTGCCCGGAACCTGATCGTTGACGGTCTGCAGCGAGGCGTCGTCGCCGATGTAGAGCGTCAGCGGATGGCCGGCGATCGTGACGACCTGCGGCGCCGTCGCCAGCGCGGCGCGACCGGCGAGCAGCAACAGCAGCAGGCTGGCGCTGCGCAGCGTCGTGGTGCGGATTGGCTTCGACATGACATTTCTCCCGATGATGCGTGGCGTCTCGCCGGCGGTCGCGATGCGAGCATCCGGCGATGGCGATACGCTGCGCGCCGCGCCGGCTTCCGGTCCTGACAAAAAACCGACAAATCGCCGACAAATGCAGGTGGACCGGCGATTTGTGTGATCGCCGTCACAGCGGCGAGGGTGTCGCCGCGGATCGTCGCTGCCATACTCGCGACGGATTCGAGGGGAGGGCGGTGCCGTGGAATCTGCGGAACCGGCCGGCGGGCTGCGCCGCTGGCAGTTCGGGGAACTGGTGCTCGACGAGCGCACGCTGGAGCTGAGCCTGCGCGGCCAGCCGCTGCGCATGCACCGCAAGCCGCTGCAGGTGCTGCTGCATCTGTTGCAGCATGCCGACGAGGTCGTCACCAAGGACGAACTGGCCGAGGCCTGCTGGCCGGGCCGCATCCTGTCCGACACCGTGCTGAGCACGACGGTCAAGCGTCTGCGCACGATCCTCGGCGACGACGCGCAGCAGATCATCAAGACCGTGCACGGTTTCGGCTATCGCTTCGTCGCTCCGGTGTCGGTCGAGCTGCTGGCGGCCGAAGCGCCGGCGCGGCTGGCACTGGCACCGGGCGATCATCCGCCGCTGCGGCCGACCTGGTCGCTCGTCGAACGGATCGGCGGCGGTGGCAGTGGCGAGGTCTGGCGCGTTCGCCAGGACCGCACCGGCGAACAGCGCGTGTTCAAGTTCGCGGTCGACGGCGGCGCGCTGCGCGGCCTCAAGCGCGAAGTGACGCTGTACCGCGTCCTGCACGACAGTCTCGGCGAACACGCGAACCTGCTGCGCGTGCTCGACTGGAATCTGGAACGCGCGCCGTTTTTCATCGAGACCGAATACCAGCCGCTCGGCAGTCTGCCGCAGTGGTCGCAGAAACAAGGCGGGCTCGGCGAGGTGCCGCTCGCGCAGCGTCTGGCGCTGATCGCGCAGTGCGCGGAACTGCTCGCGGCCGCGCATCGCGTCGGCGTGCTGCACAAGGATCTGAAACCGTCGAACGTGCTGGTCGCCGGTGATACGCCCGACTGGCGGATCAAGCTCGGCGATTTCGGCAGCGGCGGCATGCTCGACGCGCAGCGCCTGCACGCGCTCGGCATCACGCGGCTCGGTTTCACGCAGACGGTCGCCGCGCCCGACACCAGCGGCACGCCGCTGTATCTCGCGCCGGAAGTGCTGAGCGGCCAGCCGTCGACGTTGCAGTCGGACATCTACGCGCTCGGCGTCATGCTGTATCAGGCCGTGGTCGGCGACTGGAACCGGCCGCTGGCGCCGGGCTGGGAACGCCAGGTCGACGACGAGACGCTGCGCGACGACATCGCCGCCGCGGTCGACGGCGATCCGGCGCGCCGCCTCGCCGACGCCGGCGAACTGGCGCGTCGCCTGCGCCATCTCGACGCGCGACGCGTGCAGCGCGAAGCACAAGCGCGTGCCGCCGCCGAACGGGAACAGCTGCAGCGCCGGCTCGAACGCGCCGAGCTGCGCCGCCGCTGGGCGCTGGCGACCGCGGCCGTGCTGGTGCTCGGCCTGGCGTCGGTACTGGCCTTGTACCTGAAGCTGCTCGGCGTACAGGATGCGCGCGAAGCGGCGCTGGACCACGCACGGGACGAGGCCGAAGTCGCGCATCAGATCAGCGACTACGTCGTGTCCCTGTTCGACGCCGCCAGTCCCGAGAAGACCGGCGGCAAGCCGATCGAGCCGCGCAAGCTCGTCGATCTCGGCCAGGCGCAGCTCAAGGACCACTTCAAGGGCAAGCCGCAGTTGCGGGCACGCATGATGGGAACGGTCGGCGAGCTCTATTGCCGGCTGGGGATGGCTGAGCCGTGTCGCCAGAATCTGGAACGGGCGTTGACGCTGCAACGCAGTGATCCGCATGCCGACCCCCTGCAGACCGCCGATCTGCTGGACAAGCTTGGGCATGCGTATGGACTACAGGAGCGCTGGGACGATCAGGAGCGGAGCGTGCGGGCAGCGCTGAAAATCTACGAGGCGCGGCTTCCGGATCACGACCCGCGCATCGTCCAGGTCTTGTCCGGTCTGGGAATGGCCTTGCTGACCGAACAGAAGACGGCGCAAAGCATCGCCGTGCTGGAACGTGCGCGCACCCTGCTGCGCGATGCCGGTGACCATGATGATGCCGCAGTGGATCTGCTGGGAACACTGGCTCAGGCGTATCAGGAGCAGGGCCAGGCGGAACGCGCGATCAAGCTGGCCGCACAACGTGTCGCCCTGGTGCGGACATCGTCCGGCGAACAGGCCGTCCGGTACTACGATGCGCTCGCGGATCAGGCGATGGTGCTGATGAACCTCGGCCACTATGCACAGGCTGAGCCGATCCAGCGCGCTGCGCTGGCCGGCTATCAGAAAGCGTACCCGCCGGACAGTCGCCAGGTGCTCGATGCGAAAGACAATCTCGCGTATGTCCTCAATGGTGCGTACAAATATGAGGATGCGCTGCGCCTGACTCGCGAGGTGGTGGCAGCAGAGGCCCCCCAGGCCG
>DASSVA010000281.1:0-8554 GCA_035706385.1 Solimonas sp.
CACGGTCGTCGAGCGCGTCGAGGATTACGTGCGCGGCGCGCTGTCGCTCGGCAACTGCTCGATCGAGCGCTGCGCCAAAAGGCTCGGCACCTCGGTGCGCACGCTGCAGGCCAATCTCAGCGAGTCCGGCCTGCGCTTCTCGGACATCCTCGAACAGCAGCGCATCGAACTGGCGAAGGTTCATCTGCAGGAAGGCCGGCTGTCACTCGACGAGATCGCGCTGCTGCTCGGCTATTCCGAGCAGTCGAGCTTCGGCCGCGCGTTCAAGCGCTGGACCGGCATGACGCCGCAGCGGTATCGCCGGCAGCTCGACGCCGCCACCGTAGCCTGAGCCGCCTCGCCGCCGCGCTTCGCCGGCGCCTGGTCTGGCGATGATCGTCGTGATGCCTGCGCCGGCAATCCGCCGGCCGCCGTGCGCGCCGCGCGCCATTGCCGCGATCCGGCACCGATAAGATTCGCGCACATTTGACGAATCGAACGGGCCGGGCCCGTCGGCAACGCGAGGAGCAAAAGATCATGGTGGGGCAATCCGAGAAGCCCGTGGTTCTGGTTACCGGCGCCAGCGCCGGCATCGGTGAAGCGGTATCGCAGCGTTTCGCCGACGGCGGATTCCGCATCGTCGCGGTCGCGCGCCGGCCGGAAAAACTCGCGCAGCTCGCCCGGAAGCTGTCGGCGACGACCGAGGTCGCGACGCTCGCGGTCGACGTCACCGCCAGGGATGCCGCGCAGCGCGCGGTCGATCTGGCGATCGAAAAATTCGGCCGGCTCGACTGTCTCGTCAACAATGCCGGTTCCGGCAAATGGGCGCCGGTCCACGCGACCGACGACGCGGCGATCGACGAAGTCGTCGAGACCAGCCTGAAAGCGCCGTTCCGTTTCTGCCGCGCGGCGCTGGCCGTGATGAAGCCGGGCGCGTCGATCATCAATGTCGGTTCGACGTTCGGCCTCGTCGGCGGACTCGACGGCGGCATCTATTGCGCGGTCAAGGCCGGCCTGATCGGCCTCACGCAGACGCTCGCCGCGCAGTACGGCGCCGGCGGCATCCGCTCCAACCTGGTCGCGCCGGGCGTCATCAAGACCGACATGACGAAGGACTACTGGGACGCGCCGTTCTTCCAGCGCATCAATCACGAGATGACGCCGTTCCATCGCGAAGGCACGGTGCAGGACGTCGCCAACGCGATCTATTTCCTCGCGTCCGAACAAGGCAGCTACATCAACGGCCAGAGCATCGCGCTCGACGGCGGCTGGACGACGACCAAGTATCTCGCCGCCGAGGCGCTGACCGCCGAGCGCGTGCCGGCGAAGTAAGTGGAACGCGGCGCGCGTGCGCGATGACTCAACAGTGGTGTTGACTATCGCGCGCGCTGCGGCAGCGCTTCGGATAGAATCCGCGGATCGCCCGGATTCTTCAGGAACGCTGACCTCATGGAGCTGAAAGGAAAAATCGTCGCCGTCACCGGCGGACTCGGCGCGCTCGGACGCGCCGTCGCACAGGCCGCCGCCGCTGCCGGCGCGACGGTGATCGCGATCGATCGCGTCGACGGCACGCCGCCATCCGGCGTCGAAGCGTCGCCGGCGCTCGATCTCGGCGACGCCGATGCGACCGCCAAGGCGTTCGCGGCGATCGCCGCGCGTCACGGCCGCATCGATGCGCTCGTCAACATCGCCGGCGGTTTCCGCTGGGAGACCGTCGCCGACGGCGCGCTCGACAGCTGGGATGCGCTCTACCAGATCAATCTGCGCACCGCCGTCAGCGCATGCCGCGCGACGCTGCCGCATCTGCCGGCCAAAGGCGGCCGCATCGTCAACGTCGGCGCGGCCGGCGCCGTGAAGGCCGCGGCCGGCATGGGCGCGTACGCGGCGTCGAAAGCCGGCGTCATGCGCCTGACCGAAGCGCTCGCCGAGGAACTGAAGAAGCGCGACGTCACCGTCAACGCCGTGCTGCCGAGCATCATCGACACGCCGGCCAACCGCAAGGACATGCCGGACGCCGACTTCGCGAGCTGGGTGACGCCGACCGCGCTCGCCGACGTGATCGTGTTCCTGCTGTCCGAACGCGCCGCCGCCGTCACCGGTGCGCTGATTCCGGTCGTCGGCCGCGTCTAGCGCGGCACGTGGCGATGAACGAAACGCGCGGCCCGGTCGTGCTCGTCACCGGCGCCTCGCAAGGCATCGGCGCGGCGATCGCCGAATGCTTCGCCGCCGAGGTGCCGGGCGCGCGTCTCGCACTGGTCGCACGCAACCGCGAACGGCTGGCTGCGGTCGCCGCGCGCTGCCGCCAGCTCGGCGCGGCCGATGCCGTACCGTTCCCGGTCGATCTGTGCATCGCCGACGACGTCACGCGGATGGTCGATGACGTGCGCGAAAAACTCGGCGCCGTCGACGTGCTCGTCAACAACGCCGGCCGCTGGCGCGGCGGCGCCGCGCACGAGATGCCGGTCGCCGAATTCGCACTCAGCCTGCAGGAAAACCTCGTCAGCATGTTCGCCGTCACGCGCAGCGTGCTGCCGGACATGCGCGCGCGCCGCCGCGGCGACATCTTCTTCGTGTCGTCGACCTCGGGCCTCGATGGCCTCGCCGACAACACCGCGTACTGCGCCGCCAAGCACGGAATCGCCGGCCTCGCCAAGGCGCTGCGCGCCGAAGTCGCGCCGCTCGGCATCCGCGTCTGCTGCGTCTACCCCGGCGCGACCGACACGCCGACCTGGGACGGCAGCGGCGTCGACCGCAGCACGCTGATGTCGGCACGCGACGTCGCGCAGGTGTTCGTCGACGCGTACCGTCAGCCGCGCCGTACCACGCTGGAAGACATCGTCCTGCGGCCGCTCGCGCGGCGCTGAGCGCGATCGCGCTACGCCTCGACTTCGGACGCCGCCTTTTCCGCGCCGGCGGACTTGCCGCGGCCCCAGCCATTGCCCGTGTCGTACGTGCCGAACAGCCAGTCGTAGAACAGCGTGATCGTCGCGAAGTTGCCGGTCGTGAAGCGCGAATGATGGACGTGGTGCATGAACGACATGTAGCGCAAGTAGCGATACGGGAAACGGTCCGGCGTCTCCATCAGGTCGTGGTTGTGCAGATTGATTTCCGAGAACGCGATCGTCGTGATGATCAGTGTCACGATGTGGAAATCGCCCATCAGCCCGCCGAGCACGCCGACCGTCACGCCGTAAAGCGCGACGCCGATGCTGGTTTCGAGCGGATGCAGGTAGTTCGAATCCATGCGGCAGGGATTGCGGTTCTGATGATGGATCGCGTGCACCCACATCAAGGGGCCGGGACCGAAGCCGCCATCGTGAAACGCGAAGCGGTGCGTCAGGTAATAGAAGAAGTCGTAGACCATCAGGATCACGAAGATGTCCCGAGGGATCTGCCACCACGGCTGCGCGTCGACGGTAACGATGAACGGAATGACGGCGATGAAAAACACCAGATATGTCGCCAGCCCCCACAGCTTGCTGCGGTTCTGCACCGGCATGTAGAAGCTGCGCTTCTGCCGCTGCTCGGCCGTCGCGGCGTTGAGCCTGCCGATCTCGCGGAACGCCGGAATGCGCTTGACCAGCGGCGCGACCAGAAACGGCGTCGCCAGCGCGACGAGCATGGTCAGCAGGGACAGATCCCAGTGATAGATTCCGAGAACAGGGATCGATAGGGTCACAGCAGATTCCTCACTGCACGATGATGGCGGCGTCCGCTGGACCGCCTGGCGGCATCCCGAATGGGCGCTTGTGCAAGTGTACACAGGTGTCCATTAAAGCGGGGCGCGGAATGCAGCAGAAAGGGCTGAACACGACGGCTGCGACGCGGCCACATGGCACTTCGCCGGACCAAGCGTTTCATGGCGCCGACGTCGCCGAGGATTTTCCTGATCGTCGGGAGGCCGGCTACCGACATCAACTTTTCGAAGCTTACCGATCGGGAAACGATAAGCGAAGTCGGTTCCTGTGCAACATCCGGCGGCTTGCGCCTTGGCAGGCCGGGAGCGGCACACCATCCGACTTTAAGTGGCTCGAGCGGCCGCTCTCCGTCAACGGCAGCCTGGTTGCGCTGACCTAGCAAATGGCCACTTGGGGCTGATCGCCGCCACAAGCCCAGCTCGCGTCGTCTAGCGCGGACAGCCGTATCGCTCCGCTAACTCGACCAGCTCGGCTTCCCGCTCGATCCGCACGCTGTTGAAGACGCCTGTCAGCGCGACGTAAGCGCCGACGGTGAAGACGAAGTCGAGCATCGTCCGCTCATCGAAGATTTCCAAGGGTGCGTTCCAGTGCTCGTCGTCAAGGTCGATCTATTCGCAAAGCTGCGTAGCGGCGTCGAGAATGAGGCTTTCCTGTGCCGACCAATGCGGCGATGACGCACCGAGCGGCACGGCCCGGAAGTCGGCTTCCTCCGCGAGACCCAGATGCAGGGGCATGCGCGAAAGGCGCGCGACGCCTGGAGCGCCGGCGCTAGCGGCCGCGTGCCATGGCAACGAAGCCCTTGAGACCGAAGCCGGCCTTGGTGCCGCCGTCGATCAGGATGTCGGTTCCCGAAATGTAGGCGGCCTTGCCGCTGCCGAGGAACGCGAGCAGTTCCGCGACCTCTTCCGGCTTGCCGAAGCGCTTGAGCGCCGCGTAATCGAGCAGCTTGTCGGAACCGCTCTTCTTTTCGAGCTGGCCCATGCTGGTGTCGAACGAGCCGGGTGAAACGGACACCACGCGTCCGCCCTTGGCACCGTAGGTGGCAGCGAGCTGGCGCGTGTACCACATGACGAAGTTCTTGCTCAGCGAATACGCCACGCCGGAGCGCAGCTTCTTCGGGCCGCGCTGCGCGCGTGCGGTCAGTTTGCGCAGCAAAGCGTCCGGATCGCGGAATGCGAGCTTGTAGACGCCGGTGGGAATCATGAAGCCCGGCAGCATGTGGCCGGCGGACGAGGCGACGTTGACGAGCGAGAAGCCCTCGTCGACGCACGGCAGGAAGGCCTGCGCGATGTTGACGGTGCCGAGGACGTTGATCCTGACGATGAACGCGGCATCGCCCATCTGCGGGCTGACGCCGGCCGTATGCACGACGCCGCGCACGTGGCCGAGCTGCCTTGCGGTATCGACGAGCGCTTCAACCGAGACGCGATCGGCGATGTCGCTGCACACCGCCGTCGATGCGATGCCGAGCTGCGCAAGCTCCTGCACCGCCGCGTCGAGCCGGTCCTGGTTCACGTCGCTGAGCACGACGTGGAACGCTTCCTTGCCGATGAGCTTCGCGGTGGCCAGGCCCATGCCGCCAGCACCGCCGGTGATGACGACAACTTCTTTCATCGTCGCCTCAGGCGCTCACGCGCTCGCCGACCAGCTTGGCGCTGCCGAAAATGCCCATCTTGCATTTGCCGGTCAGCTTGTCGCCGTCGATCGTCGCTTCGTATTTCAGCGTGATCTTCATCGGCTTGGTGACCTTCAGGTCCCACTTCAGATGATGGCCGTCGACGCTGCCGTCGAAGTGCGCTTCGTCCATCGCGTTCATGCGGAACGTGCCGCTGAGCTGATTGCCGTCGGTCTTCAGCGTGCCGGTGAACGCCTGCGGCCCCATCGGCGTCGACAGCACGAACTTCCATTCGCCGTCGACGATGACGCCGCTGTCCGGCTCGTACGCTTCCTGCGGCGCCGACGGTGTCGGCAGGTTGTGCACCGGCGCTTCGGTCTGCGGCGCCGGCGTGGTGACTTCGGCCTTGGGCGACTCCGGCGGCGGTGCCGCCGGCTCGGCGATCTCGCGACGGCCTTCGATATGCGCGAGCAGGCGCGACGGCGTCAGCGGGAATTCGAGCTTCAGCTCGCCGAACGGAATCAGCGCATCGGCGATCGCGTTGACGAGCGTCGGCGGGCCGATGATGCAACCGCCTTCGCCGACGCCGCGAAAACCGCCTTCGGCCTGCGACGGCTGCGACGCTTCGTGGTGATACTCGAACTCCGGCACGTCGAAGATCGTCGGCAGCATGTAATCCTTGTACGTGACCGCCGTCGGGTTGCCGCGCGCGTCGAACGAGACCTGTTCCATCAGCACGCTGCCGATCGCCTGTGCGAGACCGCCGGCGATCTGCCCTTCGACGACCGCCGGATTGATCATGTTGCCGCAATCCTCGCTCGTCACCCAGCGTCTGATCCTGACGAAACCGGTCTCGGCGTCGACCTCGACGATGCAGGCGTGCGCGGCGCTGGTCATCGTGATCGGCGGCGGCCGGTAGCGGTACTGCACTTCGAGGCCGGCCTCCATGCCGTCCGGCAGCCGCTCGGGTTCGCCGTACGCGACGTCGGCGATGTCGCGCAGCGTGACGCTGCGCTCGGTATCGCCGAGCACATGGACGATGCCTTCGCGCAGCATGATCTGCTCGGGCGTCGCATCGAACAGATGCGCGGCGGCGCGCTTGATCTTGTCGAGCAGCAGTTCGGCCGCGCGGATGCATGCGCCGCCGCCGGCGACCGCCTGGCGGCTGCCGTACGCGCCGGAGCCGTAACCGCCGCGCGAACTGTCGTCCTCGTAGACGCTGACGTCGTCGTACGGCACGCCGAGCCGGTCGGCAATGACCTGCGCCATCGTCGTCTGCGTGCCGTGGCCCTGCGAATGCGTCGAGACCACGGCGCTGACCTTGCCGGTCGGCTCGATGCGGATGTGCGCGGACTCGCTGATCAGCACGGCGATGCCGGTGCTGCCGGCGGTCGGTTCGATGTACGTCGCAAAACCGAGGCCGAGATAGCGGCCCTGTTGACGCGCCTCGGCCTGCTCCTTGCGGAATGCGGCGACGTCGACGTGGTCGAGCAGCACGTCGAGACATTCGGCCGGGCTGATGTCGGTCAGTTCCAGACCCATGAACGTCGTGCACGGCTGGTCGTCGCGACGGATCAGGTTGCGCCTGCGCAGTTCGATCGGATCGAGACCGATCTGTCGCGCGGCGCGATCGAGCAGCACTTCGCGCGCCAGCGATTCGATCGCCCACGGCCCGCGATACGCGGCGAGGCCGATCGTGTTCGTGAACCAGCCGCGCGCGCGGAAGCCGAATACCGGCAGCTTGTGCGCGCCCCACAGGAACATCATCACTGCGATGTTGCTGTCGGCGCCCTGCGGATACGCGCCGTTGTTGAGGCCGTAATCGGCGTGCGACGCGATCAGCCGGCCGTCGGCGTCGAACGCGGCGCGCAGTGTCATCTCCTGATCGCGCGCCTGGTTCGCCGACGTGAGGTTTTCGAGACGGTCCTCGATCCACTTCAACGGGCGTTTCAGCAGCATCGCCGCGAGCACGACCGCGACTTCCTCGCGCCACGGCTGACCTTTCAGGCCGAACGAGCCGCCGACGTCCTTGGCGATCACGCGGATCGCGGTCTGCGGCAGGCGCAGCGCCTGCGCGAACCAGCGCGCGTTGAGCTGCGGCCCCTGGCACGACAGATAGATCGTCAGCTCGCCGGCACCCTGCGGCGAGACGGCGACGCCGCGCGTCTCCATCGGCGACTGCGAGATGCGCTGGTGATCGAACGCGATCTCGACGCGATGCGCGGCGCCGGCGATCGCCGCTTCGAGGTCTTCGTCGAGTTCGTCGGAGCCGGTCGCGGCGGCGACGTTGGAATCCGTACCGGGATGAACGAGCGCGCCGCTCCTGGCGTCGTCGATCGTGACGACCGGATCCTCCTCGTCGTACTCGACGACGATCAGGCCGGCGGCATCCTCGGCGATGTAGCGGTTCTGCGCGACGACCATCGCGACCGGATCGCCGACGTGGCGCACGGCATCGGTCGCCAGCACCGGCACCGGCACGACCGGCGGCGCGAGGAAGAAGCTCAGCATGTCGACTTCGTAGCGCTCGAGATCGGCGGCGGTCAGCACCGCGTATACGCCGTCGAGCGCGCGCGCGGCGGCGAGGTCGATAGCCTTGATGTGACCGCGCGCGATCGGACTGCGGTGGAACGCGACGTGCAGCGTGCCCGGCGGGCCGGCGTCGTCGACGTAGACGCCGCGGCCGGTCAGCAGCCGCGTGTCTTCCTTGCGCGCGACGCGCTGGCCGATATACGAGCCGGTTTTCGTCTCGACTTTCTCGGGCGCGTTCACGACGCATCTCCGTTCGCGTCGGGCGCGATGCCGGCGAGCCTGCGCGCCGCGCGGCGGATGCCCTGGTAACCGGTGCAACGGCAGATGTGGCCGGACAGCGCGTTCATCACTTTCTCCGGCGCCGCTTTCGGCCCGTCGGTCAGCGACGCGAGCGTCATGACGATGCCCGGCGTGCAGAAACCGCATTGCAGGCCGTGCTCGTCGCCGGGCGCCTGCTGTACCGGATGCAGCGTGCCGTCGTCGGCGGCGAGTCCTTCGACGGTCGTCACCGCGCAACCGTCGGCCTGCACCGCGAGCATCAGGCAGCTGCGCACCGCGTTGCCGTCGACGATCACCGTGCACGCGCCGCAGACGCCGTGCTCGCAACCGACGTGCACGCCGGTGCAACCGGCGTCGCCGCGCAGGAAATCGCTGAGCGTCAGGCGGCCTTCGACGGTCGCGTTGTGCTTGCGGCCGTTGATGGTCAATTGAATCGGATGCGTACTCATAC
>DASSVA010000282.1:0-3079 GCA_035706385.1 Solimonas sp.
CTCGGCGAAGTCGTTGGCGAAACGATCGGCTATCAGATTCGCTTCGAACGCCGCGCGTCGGACCGAACGCGCATTGAAGTCATCACCGAAGGCCTGTTGACGCGGCGTCTGCAGGCCGACGCCGAACTGCCGGGCGTTGGCCTGGTGATCTTCGATGAATTTCACGAGCGCAGTCTCGATGCCGATCTTGCGCTGGCGCTGACGCTCGATGTCCGCGCCAATCTGAAGCCGGATCTGCGCGTGCTGGTGATGTCGGCAACGCTCGACACCGAGCGTATCCGCACATTGCTCGACGACGCGCCGCTGGTCGAGAGCGGCGGCCGGCTGTTTCCGGTGGACATTCGCTATGCGAGTTCGTCGGCCTCCGTCGCTTCGCACGGCGACGCGGTGGCCGCCGGTGCGCTGCGTGCGTTCACCGAAACCGTCGGCGACATCCTCTGCTTTCTGCCGGGCGCGCGCGAAATCCGTACCGCCCACGCCCGGCTCGCCGAACGATTGCGCGGGCAGGCAACGATCCGGCCGCTATATGGCGAGCTGAGTTCGGAAGAACAGGACTTGGCGCTGCGGCCCGACGCGGAAGGCCGCCGCAAGATCATTCTCGCCACCAATATCGCGCAGACCAGCCTGACCGTCGAAGGCGTCGATACCGTCATCGACGGCGGCCTTGTGCGGGTCGCGCGCTTCGATCTCGGCGCCGGCGCCAACCGGCTCGAAACCGAAAGCGTCTCACGCGCGTCCGCCGATCAGCGCGCGGGACGCGCGGGGCGGCTGGGGCCCGGCATCTGCTACCGGCTATGGACGCGCGATCAGCACGCGGGTCTGCAAGCGCACGATCGACCGGAAATCAAATCCGTCGATCTGAGTCGCTTCGCGCTCGAACTCCTCGCCTGGGGGGTGCGCGCACCGCAGGATCTGCGCTTTCTCGATCAGCCGGCCGATTCGCACTGGCGCTATGCATTCGATCGTCTGATCGAAATCGGCGCGGCGGACATCGATGGGCAGATCACCGCACACGGTCGCGCATTGATTCGCGTACCGGCCACACCGCGCATTGCGCATATGCTGCTGATGGCGAAAGAGGCGGGTATTGCCGGCACTGCGGCATGGACCGCGGCGGCGCTCGACGATCGCGATGCTTCGGGCCGCAGCGATCTCGCGGAATTTGTCCGGCAACTCGCGACGGGCCGCGTCGATGCCGTACAGCAGCGCCGGGTCGGCGAATCGATGAAACAGTTCCTGCGCGCCGCCGGCGTCGCCGGCGATGCACCGCCATCGCAGGAAGACAACGACATCGCGCGTTGCATCGGCTGGGCCTATCCCGAGCGGATCGCGATGCGCCGCGATGTCGTTCGCGACAAGCTGCAAGCGGGTTTTTTCCTGTGCGCGGACGGTGTCGAAGCGCGCATCGATGGACGCGATCCGGCGGCCGCGGCCGAATGGCTCGCGATCGCGCAATGGGATCCCGGTCCACCGCGGCGCATCCGTTCCGCTGTCGCATTGACGCGCGAAGATGTACTGCGCGATCAATTCGATCGCCTGCAATGGCAGGACATCGTGCGGTGGAACGACAAGGAACAGGTCGTCGTCACTGAACGGCAACGCCGGCTCGGCGCAATCGTCGTCGAACGCAAGCCGTTGCCTTTGCAGAACGTCGGCGACGCGATCGTCGCCGCGATGCTGGAAGGCATTCGCTCGATGGGCCAACACGTATTGCCGTGGACGGATGCGGCGCGTCAGTTTCAGGCGCGCGTCGAATCGATGCGGCAGTGGCGCACGGATGAGGACTGGCCGGATTTCAGCGATGAAGGCCTGTGGCAACGGCTCGATGAATGGCTTGCGCCGCAACTCGCCGGCGTCACGCGCCGCGAACATCTGCAGCGACTCGACATGCTCGCGCTGCTGACAGCGCAGCTGACATACGAACAGCAGCAACGTCTGAACAAGCTGGCTCCGACACATCTTGAAGTACCGACTGGCTCGCGCATCCGCCTTGACTATCAGCCGCCCGAATCGCCAACGCTGGCCGTCAAGCTCCAGGAAATGTTCGGCTGCGAGACGACGCCGACGGTCAATGCCGGTCGCACAAGCGTCGTACTCCATCTGCTTTCGCCGGCGCAACGCCCGATCGCGATAACCCGCGACCTGGCCGGCTTCTGGGCCAGCAGCTACGCCGATGTCCGCAAGGATCTGCGCGGGCGCTATCCGCGACATCCGTGGCCGGACGATCCCGCGCATGCCGCGCCCAGCCGGCGTCCGAAACCGCGCGGTCAATAAGCGTCAGCGTAAACGACAGGCAACAAAAAACCCCGATGCGTTCGCATCGGGGTTCGTTGTGTTTAAGACCCTGGCAGTGTCCTACTCTCACATGGCAGCTGCCACACTATCATCGGCGCTGAGTCGTTTCACTTCCGTGTTCGGGATGGGAACGGGTGGTTCCAACTCGCTATGGCCGCCAGGGAAACTGGCTGACGAAACGCCATTCGGCATTTCATCGAATTCGGTTTGTAGTTGAACACTGAAGCATTTCAATGCCTCAGATACCAAACGGTAAAAATGCTTGAGCGTTATATGATCAAGCCGCACGGGCAATTAGTACGCGTTAGCTGCATGCATTACTGCACTTCCACATCGCGCCTATCAACCTTGTGGTCTACAAGGGCCCTTCAGGGGACTCAAGTCCCGCGAGATCTCATCTTAAGGTGGGCTTCCCGCTTAGATGCTTTCAGCGGTTATCCCGTCCGTATATAGCTACCCAGCGATGCCACTGGCGTGACAACTGGAACACCAGAGATACGTTCCACCCGGTCCTCTCGTACTAAGGTGAACTCCCTTCAAATCTCGAACGCCCACGGCAGATAGGGACCGAACTGTCTCACGACGTTCTGAACCCAGCTCGCGTACCACTTTAATCGGCGAACAGCCGAACCCTTGGGACCGACTACAGCCCCAGGATGTGATGAGCCGACATCGAGGTGCCAAACACTGCCGTCGATATGGACTCTTGGGCAGTATCAGCCTGTTATCCCCGGAGTACCTTTTATCCGTTGAGCGATGGCCCTTCCATACAGAACCACCGGAT
>DASSVA010000283.1:0-10631 GCA_035706385.1 Solimonas sp.
CGCGCGGGTCGAGCGCGTCTTTGGCGTTGACGTACTGGCGGCGATACCAGCGCATCGCGTCGCGCGTCAGAAACCAGCCGTCGGCGAAGGTTTCGTAGGTGGCGCTCTCGCCGGCGCAGTCGGTGACCGGATACAGCAGCAACTGGTGACGCAGGCTCGGGCCGTTGCGGCGCGCGAGCTGCGCGACGACGGCGGCGAGATTGCCGCCGGCGCTGTCGCCGGCGACGGCGAGGCGCGCGGCGTCGGCGCCGATGCTGGTGGCATTCGCGTCGAGCCAGTCGAGCGCGAACAGCGCGTCCTCGACGGCGGCGGGGAACGGCGCTTCCGGTGCGAGCGAATAATCGACCGACACGAGCAGCGCGTCGGCGCGCGCGGTGAGCGTGCGACAGATGTTGTCGTGCGTGTCGAGGCCGCAGCTGACGAAGCCGCCGCCGTGGAAATACAGCACGGCCGGCAAAGCCGGCGCATCGCCGCGCGGGCGATAGAGACGCAGGCGCAGATCGCCGTTCGGGCCGCGGATCGTGCGGTCGCCGATTTCGGCGACGGCATCGCCGGGCGCGAACATCGGCGGACTTGCCGCCATTGCGGCGCGCAGCTGCGGCGCGGTCAGCGTCGCGTAGTCGGGGGTCGGCATGCCGGCCATCGCGGCGAGCAGGGCGTGGATTTGCGGATCGGGTTGCGGCGTCGACGACATGAACGGATTTCCGGCCGGAAAAGTGCGGCCGATTGTCGGCAGATGCGCGCGCTGCGCGTCTCGTCCGGATGCAGATATGGCGGCGGACGAAGTTTGTGGCGTGGCGGCTGTCCACACTGCGGCGGACTTTCGGCAGGAGACCGCAATGAAGTTTTCACTGATCTACGAAGCGCAGACGACCGACGCGACGCGCGCCGGCGACCGCAAGGTGTTCGACGACACCGTCGAGCAGGTGCTGCTCGCCGAGCGGATGGGCTTCGACGTCGTCTGGTGCGTCGAGCACACGGCGCTGACGAACTACTCGCACATGAGCGCGCCGGAAACGATGCTGGCGTTTCTCGCCGGCAAGACCGAGCGCATCCATCTCGGTCACGGCGTCGTCTGCCTGCCGCCGGCGATGAACCATCCGGTCAAGGTCGCCGAGCGGATCGCGATGCTCGATCTGCTGAGCCACGGCCGCGTGCATTTCGGCGTCGGCAAGGGCGGCACGCAGCAGGAAGCCGGCACCTTCGGTTACGACCTCGCGACGCTGAATCCGCAGATCGACGAGGCGATGTACCTGATCCCGAAGATCATGACGCAGGACGAGATCGAGCACGACGGCACGTTCGTGAAGATTCCGAAACGGCCGGTCCATCCGAAGCCGTACCAGGACCCGCATCCGCCGATGTACCTCGCGTGCACGAACACCGACACGCTGGCGCGCGCCGGCAGCCGCGGCATGGGCGCGCTGGTGCTCGGCTTCGGTGGTCCGGACGACGTCGCGAAGAAGAACGAGGTCTATCGCACGGCGTGGAACGGCCGCAAACCCGAGGACCAGGTCGGCTTCCGGCCGAACCAGCATCTCGCCGCGCTGTGCCCGACGATCGTGCTCGACGACGGCGTCAAGGCGCGCCAGATCGGCATCAAGGGCCAGCGCTATTTCATGGAATCGCTCGCGCACTGGTACACCGGCGCGCCGAAACCGGACCCGGCGCAATGGAGCGACGACATCACCTCACACGACGCAACCGGCAAGGACGTCATCAAGACCAGCTTCGCGTCCGAGAAAGTCGAGATCGACTTCTCCGATCCGACGATGATGCTGCTGAACCCGAATCACGCGTACGGCACGGTCGACGACTGCATCGGCTACGTGCAGCGGCTGATCGACGCCGGTGCCGACGAAATTCTCTTCATCTGCCAGATGGGCAGCGTGCCGCAATGGGCGCAGCTCGAAACGCTGAAGAACATCGGCACGCACGTGATCCCGCATTTCCGCAAACAGGGTGCGCAGCGCGCGGCCTGATGCAGCGGCGCAGGCAACACTGGCGCGGCGCGGCCACATGGCCCGCTCCGCACCGTGCTCGCGCGGCGCCGATGCGTCCCCGCATCAGGCCATCGCGCACGAATGGCCGTCGGCCGCGAACGGCAATGGCCGACCCCGGCATTGCCGAAGCCTGCACATCGTCGCATGCTGAGCCTCCGCTCAGGTGCGAGAGATGAAATGAACGGTCTGCATCGGGTGGCCGGCGCATCCATGCTCGCGTTCGGCTGTGCGGTTCAGGCGCATGCCGCCGGTTTGTCGTGTGAAGTCGGCAGCTATCGCCTGACCGACGGCGTCGTGCTCGATGTCGGCCCCGCCGACCAGGGCCGGCTGCGCTGGCGGCGCGAGGACGGCGTCACCGGCACGCTCACGCCACACGACGACGGCCGCTGGACCAGCACGCTCGGCTGGACCGGAAAGCCTGACGGACACAGCGTCAGCTTCGATTGCCAACGCGCCGGCCTGCGTTTCGACGCCGTCACCGGGCAGCGCATTGCGCTGCTGCAAACGGATACGCGTTTTCAGGGCAGCGGCGTCACGCTCGCCGGTCGGCTGACCCTGCCGCCGGGAAACGCGCGCGTGCCGATCGTCGTGCTGGTGCATGGTGCCGAGCACGATTCCGCAATCGAATTCAATTCCCTGCAACGGCGCTTCGCCGCCGCCGGCATCGGCACTTTCGTCTACGACAAGCGCGGTACGGGCGCATCGGCCGGACGCTATTCGCAGGACTATCTGCTGCTGGCCACCGATGCGGTGCTCGCCGCCCGGGAAGCGAAGCGACTCGCCGGCGCACGCGCCGGTCGCATCGGCTACCAAGGTGCCAGTCAGGGCGGCTGGGTTGCGCCGCTGGCGGCGCGCATCGAGCCGGTTGATTTCGTCATCGTCAGCTTCGGTCTGGCGGTTTCGCCGATCGAGGAGGATCGGGAAGCGATCGCGTACGACATCGAACGCGCCGGATATGGCGCCGATATCGAGGCCAAGGCGATGCAAGTTGCGGACGCCACCGCCGCGATTGTCGTCAGCAACTTCACCGAAGGTTTCGAGCAACTCGACGAAGTGAAGAAAAAATACGGCGCGGAGCCGTGGTTCAAGGCCGTTCGCGGCAACGTCTCCGGCTACATCCTCGACGCCGCGCCCGACACCATCCGCAAGCAATTCCCCGCGCTGCTCGAAGGCATGCCGGCGCAATACGACCCGATGCCGGTGCTCGAAAACCTGCAGGTGCCGCAGCTGTGGATACTCGGCGGCAAGGACAAGGACGCGCCGCCTGCGGAAACGATACGGCGCCTCGCACGTCTTCGGAAAGCCGGCCGTCCGATCGCCATGCAGATATTCCCGAACGCCGAGCACGGCATGTACGAGTTCGAAATCGCGGCCGACGGCGAGCGCCTGTCGACGCGACAACCGGCAGGCTACTTCGCGAAGATGTGCGATTTCATCAAGGCGAAGCGTCACTGACGAAAAGGCGAAGCGTTGCTGATGAAGCCGGCTTGCGCGGCCATCATGCTTCGTCGCGGCGGCGGTCTCCGGAATGGTTGATGCCGTCCAGTACCTTGACCGGCTCCAGCTCGAACGGATTCTCCATTGTGTCGAGGCAGCCGATATTGAAGCTGAACTCCTGCGGGTTGGATCGGCGCTGGTGATGCGTGTAGATGCCGCAGACGTCGCAGAAATAGTGCTTCGCGGTGTTGGTGTTGAATTGATACAGCCGCAAGTGTTCGTCGCCCTGAACGACCCTGAGTCCGGCGAGGGGGACCGAGGCGACGATGGCGCCGCGGCGACGGCACATGGAACAGTTGCAGTGCCGGGGTTCCACCAGGCCATTGGGCAGATTCAGTTCCAGTTGCACAGCCCCGCAGTGGCATGACGCTTTGTGGATTCGATCAGTCTTCACCGGCCCGCTCCCTTCGATGCATGGCGTCGCAATTCAGCGACGGCATGCTGCCGCACGGGCGGCTTTCCGACAACCGATGAGGTCGTCCGCGATGCTGTCGATCGCCGCATCGTTGCCCCGCGAAACATCTCCGTCCGGCCGAATCGGTCAGTCACGCCGCGACTTGTCCGCAATCGCCCGTAGCTTCGTCCGGATGCAGAGGTACGGCGCCGTGCGGTGACGCTAAGGTGCAGACAAGGCGGCTCGCGCGAAGCCGCCGTTCCCCAACAATCGGAGAGAGAAAATGCAGGAAACCTCGATCGCCGGTCGGCGCGTACCGCGCTGGCTGGCCGCCGCCACTTTCGTCTTTGCCGCGACGCTGTCGGCGCCGGGCTGGGCGCTGAACATCGTGCTGTCGAACGACGACGGTTTCGAAAGCGCGAACATCCACGCGCTGTACGCGAAGCTCAAGGCCGCCGGTCATGACGTCGTGCTGTCCGGGCCTGCGCAGAACAACAGCGGCAAGGGCGGCTCGATGAACTTCCTGATCCCGGTCACGCCGCTGACGCGCGACACGCGCTTCGGCACCGTCAAGGCCGGCGCGCCCGGCGTCGGCAACGAGCCGGACGACAGCAATATCTTTTACGTCGACGGCACGCCGGTGATGGCGCTGCTGTACGGCCTCGATGTCGTCGCGCCGCAGCGCTGGGGCAAACAGCCGGACCTGGTGATCTCGGGGCCGAACGAAGGCGGCAATCTCGGCATGATCAATCCGTCGTCGGGCACGTTCAACAACGCCGTCTACGCGGTGAACCGCGGCATCCCGGCGATCGCCGTCAGCTCCGCGAGCATCGTCGGCCGCTCGTACACGGCACTGACGGATGGCGCGACCGAATACGAACTCGCCGATCTGGTCGTCAAGCTCGTCGCGCAGCTCGACGCGAACAAGGGCAGCGACGGCCGCCTGCTGCCGCCGGGCGTCGGCCTCAACGTCAACGTGCCGGACTTCGCGGCCGGCACGTCGTCGACCTTGCAGTTCAAGTTCGCGCGCATGGGCCTGGCGACCGACTACCAGCCGGTGTTCTACGCGAGCCTCGCCGACAGCGAGAACGCCGTGCAGTACGGCGCCGGCGTGCCGTATCCGGGCATTTCGATCCTGACGCCGAATGTCGCGCCGCCGGCCGGCGTCGTGCTGCCGGACGACACCGCCGCAAGTTCGGAAGCGAACGTGCTCGCGACCGGCGCGATTCCGGTCACCGTGTTCGAAGGCATTCCGCAGGCGCGGCGCAGCAACGAGGATCTGGTGAAGATCCGTCTGCAGTCGCTGCTCGGCAGCGCGAACTGACGGGAGCGCACCATGAAACGTTCCGGATTCACGACGCCGCTGCGGCGCGGCGCATCGTTCGCGCTGCTGCCGCTCGCGCTGATCGCCTGCAGCCACGACGGCCACAAGTCGGACATCACGCTGCCGGTGCTGAGCGCCGGCGCGCACACGATCGTCGTCGATGGCGACCGCGCCGCGCATGACGGCACCGCGTTCGTCGGCGGCGACGGTGCGGCGTACATCGTCCTCGGCGACGATTCCGACGCAGCCGCCAGCGTCGTCTACCGGCGCGGCGGCGGCAATGCCACGTGGCAGCGCGTGCCGCGGGCGGACGGCGACGTGCGGATCACCAGCGCGCTCGACGAGCCGCAAAGCGTCGCCGCGTGGGCGATGCCGGCGACGGCGACCGGCTATCGCGCGCGGATCGGCGAGCGGACGGCGGCGTTCACACTCGCGTCGGACGGCACGCTCGCGGCGAGCGGCGACGGCTGCACGCTGAGCGGCACGATCGCCGCCGCCGATCTCGGCAACGCGGCGCGCGCGGTGCTGACGTTCAGCGGCTGCGACGAGGACGGCGATTACGACGGCATCGCCTACGTCGATCCGGACGCGCCGAACGCCGCGTTCCACATCGTCGTCGACAACGGCCGCGCGATCCACGATTTCTACGCGTACGCGCCGTAGCCGGCGGAGATTCCTGCGGCAACGGCTCTGTCCCCTGTAGGAGCGCCGCGTCGGCGCGACCGCCTGCGCGCGCGGTCGCGCCGAAGCGGCGCTCCTGCAACAGCGGCGGCGCGGCCCGTTTCTCATCCGCTTGAGCGATTTGCGTCGCGCCGGCAGCCTCTAGGCTGCGGTTCATCACAGCGCGCGACAGCCGCGCGGCAGATGAGGAGAACCGCATGACCGACACTGCGCCAGCGAACTATTCGCGGCATCGCCCCTGTCGCGCGCGCGACGTCGCGCACTGGGATCTGCAGACCGAAGTCGCGATCGTCGGCTTCGGCGCGGCCGGTGCGAGCGCGGCGATCGAAGCGGCGAACGCCGGCGCGAAGGTCACGCTGTTCGAGGCGACGTCCGGGCACGGCGGCACGTCGGCGCTGTCCGGTGGCGAGATCTACATGGGCGGCAACGGCGGCACGCCGATCCAGCGCAGCGCCGGTTTCACGGACACGAGCGACGATCTCTACGCGTATCTGCGGATGGCCGGCGGCGCCGATGCCGACACCGCGAAGTGCCGGCTGTACGCCGATCACAGCCTCGCGCATTTCGAATGGCTGGTCGCGCAGGGCGTCGTCTACAAGAACTCGTTCATCGCGACGCGCGTCGTCGAGCCGTTCACCGACGACTGCCTGATCTGGAGCGGCAGCGAGGAGGCGTGGCCGTTCTGCGAATCCGCGAAGCCGTGCCCGCGCGGCCACACGCCGCAGTGGATGGGCCTCGGCGGCGGCAAATATCTGATGGACGTGCTCGCCGCGCGCGTCAACGCGCTGAACGTCGAGGTGCATTTCGACGCGCGCGCGGTCGCGCTGATCGAGGACGATGCGAATCGCGTCGTCGGCCTGGTGATCCGCAGCGACGGCCGCGACCGTTTCGTGCGCGCGAGCAAAGGCGTGATCCTCTGCGCCGGCGGCTTCATCATGAACCCGGCGCTCGTGCAACAGCACGCGCCGCATCTGGCGCGCGCGAACACGCCGATCGGCACCGTCGACGACGGTTCCGGCATCCAGCTCGGCCAGAGCGTCGGCGGCCACGCGATCCACATGAACGAAGGCTTCGTGACGCTGCCGTGGTATCCGCCGGAGTCGCTGATCAAGGGCATCTTCATCAACGAACAGGGCCAGCGCTTCATCAACGAGGACTGCTATCACGGCCGCACCGCGCAGATGATCCTGCAGCAGCGCGGCACGCGCTTCTACGTGCTCGCCGATCAGGACACTTATGGCGAACCGGAATTCGGCGAGTTCGCGAAGATCACGATCGGCGCGGCCGGCGACACCTGGCAGGAAATCGAGAACGAACTGGAACTGCCGGAAGGCGCGCTGACCGCGACCGTCGAGCTGTACAACCGCCACGCCGCCGAAGGCCGCGACCCGCTGTTCCGCAAAGGCGCGAAATGGCTCAAGCCGCTCGACAAGCCGCCGTTCGTCGCGCTCGACTGCCGCATCGATTACTGCACGTATTTCACGTTCACGCTCGGCGGCCTCGAAACCTTGCCGAGCGGCGAAGTGCTGAACGCCAGCCGCGAACCGATCGCCGGCCTCTACGCTGCCGGCCGCACGACCAGCGGCCTGCCGCGCTGGGGAGCCGGCTACAGCTCCGGCATGTCGCTCGCCGACGCGACGTTCTTCGGGCGGCAGGCGGGATTGAACGTCGCGCGGCGTGCTGTTGATTGAAGAAACCTTGAACGGTTTGGAACGGGTTCCCTCTCCCCCGTCGCATCGCGATGGGGGAGAGGGTTGGGGTGAGGGGGTGCCCATTCGCCGCGATGCTCGATCCGGCAACCCCTCACCCCGGCCCTCTCCCCTCTGCGAGGAGCGAGGGAGTTCACTTTGTTGCGTGCTCCAAGGAATATCGTCATGAACATCCTCGTCGTCGGCGGCACCGGCCTGATCGGCGGACATGCCGCGCTGCATCTGCAAAGTCTCGGCCACGACGTGACGATCGCCGCGCGTCATCCCGCGCAAGAACAAAGCGCGCTCGCGTCGCTGCCGATCGTGATCGGCGATTACATCAATGGCGACTTCACGCGCGAACGGCTCGCCGGCTTCGACGCGCTGGTGTTCGCGGCCGGCAACGACATCCGCCATCTCGACAAGGACGCCGACGAGACGGTGCACTGGCAGCGCGCGAACATCGACGGCGTGCCGCGCTTCTTCCGGCTCGCGCGCGACGCCGGCATCCGCCGCGCGGTGCTGGTCGGCAGCTTCTATCCGCAGGTCAGGCCGGAACTGATCGAGAAAATTCCGTACGTGCGTTCGCGCCATCTCGCCGATGAAGGCGCACGCGCGCTGGCGACGAGTGACTTCGCGGTGTGTTCGGTCAACGCGCCGTTCGTCGTCGGCTCGGTGCCGGGCCTGCACGTCGGCATGTTCGACTACTACACGCGCTACGCGCTCGGCCGGATGGACCCGCTGCCGGTCTACGCGCCGGCCGGCGGCGTCAATTTCATCTCGACGCAATCGCTGTCGGAAGCGATCGCCGGCGCGCTGCTGCGCGGCGAATCGGGCAAGGCGTATCTGGTCGGCGACGAGAACTGGACGTTCGCCGATTATCTGTCGGTGTTCTTCGAGACGGTCGGCAAGCCGCAGGCCGTGCCGGCGCTCGATCAGGAACATCCGCTGCTGCCGGATGCGATGCTCTATGCCGGTCGCGGCACGCTGTTTTATTACGAACCGGACGCCGCCGAGCAGGCGTTGCTCGGCTATCGCCGCCACGACGTGCGGCCGGCGATCGTCGCCGCCGTGCGGCAGGCGCAGCGGATGATCGAAGCCGGCTGACTGACGGAGCACGTGATGGACGATGGCGAACGGTTGCTGGCGATCGAAGACATCCGCGCACTGAAGGCGCGTTATTTCCGCGGCGTCGACACCAGGGACGCGGCGCTGCTGCGCAGCGTGTTCACCGACGACGCGATCACCGACTTTCGCAGCGAATCGCCGGACGGCGGCGACGCGCTGCTGCTGCACGATCCGGATGCGTTCGTCCGCAACACGCTCGCCGTGCTCGCCGGCACCGTCACCGTGCACAGCGGCAGCATGCCGGAGATCGAGATCGTCTCCGCCACCGACGCGCGCGGCCGCTGGGCGATGCACGACCGCATCTGGGTCGAGGACGCCGCGCGTTGCCCGCTGCCGTTCCGCGAATTGCGCGGCTGGGGCTATTACCACGAGCGCTATCGCCGCACCGCCGACGGCTGGCGCATCGCCGCGACGCGGCTCGAACGGCTGAAAGTCGTCGTCGCCTGAGCGACATTGCGCGCGCCGCCCGGCGGCGCCGTCCGTCCGGGCGCGGCGATCTGCGCATTCGATGTTGCTGATATGATCATGTCATTAACATACGGCAAGCTGGAGCCGGGACATGATCGCAGTCGTCGAAGCGGCGAAAGCCGGGCTGTTCGAGCGCCGCCACTGGCTGCCGAACCTCGTCGCCGGCGTCATCGTCGGCGTCGTCGCGCTGCCGCTGGCGATGGCGTTCGCGATCGCCAGCGGCGCCAAGCCGGAACAGGGCATCTACACGTCGATCGTCGCCGGCCTCTGCGTTTCGCTGTTCGGCGGCAGCCGCATCCAGATCGCCGGTCCGACCGGCGCGTTCATCGTCATCCTCGCCGGCATCACCGCGAAACACGGCATCGACGGCCTGATGCTCGCGACGCTGATGGCCGGCGTGATCCTCATCGCGTTCGGCGCGGCGCGTTTCGGCGCGGTGATCCGCTTCATTCCCGATCCGGTGATCGCCGGGTTCACGGCCGGCATCGGCGTCATCATCTGGGTCGGGCAGTGGAAGGACTTTTTCGGATTGCCGGCGGTCGGCGGCGCGCATTTCCATGAAAAGCTCTGGCATCTGCTGCAGGTGCTGCCGCAGTGGCAGCCGGCGACGACCGGGCTCGCGCTGCTGAGCCTGCTGCTGGTGATCTACGGGCCGCGCGTGCCCGGCATGGCGCGCGTGCCGGGACCAATGCTGGCGATGGTCGCGGCGACCGCCGTGCAGAGCGTGTTCCAGTTCGACGGCGTCGCGACGATCGCCAGCACGTTCGGCGGCATTGCGCGCGGGCTGCCGCATTTCGCGCTGCCCGATTTCAGCTTCGACCGCATGCTGACGCTGGTGCCGGCGGCGTTCACGATCGCGATGCTCGGCGCGATCGAATCGCTGCTGTCGGCGGTCGTCGCCGACGGCATGGCCGGCACGCGCCACGACTCGAACCAGGAGCTGATCGGCCAGGGCATCGCCAACGTGTTCGCGCCGCTGTTCGGCGGCTTCGCCGCAACCGGCGCGATCGCCCGCTCCGCGACCAATATCCGCAACGGCGCGAGCGGGCCGCTGGCCGGCGTCGTGCACGCGCTGACGCTGATCCTCGTGCTGCTGCTGCTCGCGCCGCTCGCCGCACGCGTGCCGCTGTGCGCGCTGTCGGCGATCCTGTTCGTCGTCGCCTGGAACATGAGCGAGGCGCATCGCTTCGTGCGCATGACGCGCACCGCGCCGCCGGCCGACGTCGCGATCCTGCTGATCACGTTCGCGCTGACGGTGTTCACCGATCTGGTCGTCGCCGTCAACATCGGGGTCGTGCTGGCGATGCTGAACTTCCTGCGCCGCATGGCCTCGTCGGTCGAAGTGCTGCGCCTCGACGACGCGCAGCTCGGCCGCGAACTCGGTGCCGCGCCGCCGCCCGGCGTGCGGGTCTATTCGATCGAAGGGCCGTTCTTCTTCGGCGCCGTGG
>DASSVA010000284.1:0-22041 GCA_035706385.1 Solimonas sp.
GCGATGTTGTTGATCAGTTCCATCATGTTGACGGTCTTGCCGACGCCGGCGCCGCCGAACAGGCCGACCTTGCCGCCCTTCGCGAACGGGCACAGCAGGTCGATGACCTTGATGCCGGTTTCCAGCAGCTCGGTCGAACCGGCCTGGTCTTCGTAGGTCGGCGCGTCGCGGTGGATCGCCCACTGCGCGTCGGTCTGCACCGGTCCGACTTCGTCGATCGGCTCGCCGAGCACGTTCATGATGCGGCCGAGCGTGCCCTTGCCGACCGGCACCGAGATCGGCTTGCCGGTGCTGCGCACTTCGAGGCCGCGCTTGAGGCCGTCGGTCGAGCCGAGCGCGATCGTGCGCACGACGCCGTCGCCGAGCTGCTGCTGGACTTCCAGCGTCAGTTCGGTGCCGTCGATCTTGAGGGCGTCGTAAATGGCGGGAATCGCGTCACGCGGGAATTCCACGTCGATGACCGCGCCGATGACCTGAACAACCTTGCCGTTACTCATCTGCCATTCCTCAAAACTTTTTAAACCACAGATTTCACAGATTTCACAGATTTCAAATTCCTGAAGACCGCAAAGATGAAGCCGTTCATCTGTGTAATCCGTGAAATCTGTGGTTATCGATGTCTTTTCAAACCGCGGCGGCGCCGCCGACGATTTCCGCCAGTTCCTTGGTGATGCTGGCCTGACGCGCCTTGTTGTACTGCAGCTGCAGCTGGCCGATGATCTTGCCGGCGTTGTCGGTCGCCGCCTTCATCGCCACCATTCGCGCCGACTGCTCGGACGCCGCGTTCTCGATCACCGCCTGATAGACCTGCGACTCGACGTAACGCTGCAGCACCGCGTCGAGCAGATCGGCCGCATCCGGCTCGTAGATGTAGTCCCAGTGTTCGAGCAGGCCTTCGCTCTGCGTCGCGACCACCGGCAGCAACTGCTGCGCTTCGGCCTTCTGCGTCATCGTGTTGACGAAGGTGTTGCCGACCACGTAGACGCGATCGACCGAGCCGTCACGATACGCATCCGACAGCACCTTGATCACGCCGAACAGCTGTTCGAGCTGCGGGCGGTCGCCGAGCTGCGAGGTCGTCGCCAGCACCTTGCCGCCGACGCGCTTGAAGAAGCCGACCGCCTTGTTGCCGATCAGCACGAGATCGGCCTCGACGCCCTTGGCCTGCCACTCGCGGATCGAGCGCAGCGTCGCGCGGAACGCGTTGACGTTGAGACCGCCGCACAGGCCGCGATCGGTCGACACGATCAGATACGCGACGCGCTTGACCTCGCGTTCGGTGATGAACGGATGCCGGTATTCGAGATTCGCCTGCGCCAGATGACCCAGCGTGCGGCGCAGTTTTTCGGCATACGGGCGGGCCGCCGCCATGCGTTCCTGCGCCTTGCGCATTTTCGACATGGCAACTTTTTCCATCGCCCGCGTGATCTTCTGCGTGTTCTTCACGCTTTTGATCTTGGTGCGGATTTCCTTGGCGCCGGCCATGGGTCGCTACGCTCCGTGTAAGGCGTGAGGCGTGAGGCGCGAGGCGTAGACCGCCTGCACCGGATGCACCGCCTTGCGAATTGAATGATTCATGCCGTCTAGGTACTCGGGTGAGCCGGATGGAACAAGCCTGATCGCCTCATTCCTCACGCCTCACCCCTCACGTTCAGATCGCCGACTGCTGCTGGTAGGCGTCCATCGCCGACTTCAGACCCGCTTCGAGCGTGTCGTTCCAGTCGCCGGTGTCGAGCTTGCCGAGCAGATCCTGGTGGTTGCTGGCGAGGTTCTGATGCAGGCCTTCTTCCCAGGCCAGCACCTTGTTGACCGGAATCCTGTCGATGTAGCCCTTCTCGACGGCGTACAGCGTCGCGCCCATCTGGCCGACCGACAGCGGACGATACTGCTTCTGCTTCATCAGCTCGGTGACGCGCTGGCCGCGCTCGAGCTGCGCACGCGTCGCCGCGTCGAGGTCCGATGCGAACTGCGCGAACGCCGCGAGCTCACGGTACTGCGCGAGCGCGAGACGAACGCCGCCGCCGAGCTTCTTGACGATCTTGGTCTGCGCCGCGCCGCCGACGCGCGACACCGAGATGCCGGCGTTCATCGCCGGGCGGATGCCGGCGTTGAACAGGTCGGTTTCGAGGAAGATCTGGCCGTCGGTGATCGAGATCACGTTGGTCGGCACGAACGCCGAGACGTCGCCGGCCTGCGTTTCGATGATCGGCAGCGCCGTCAGCGAACCGGTCTTGCCCTTGACCGCGCCGTTCGTCATCTTCTCGACGTATTCCTCGTTGACGCGCGCGGCGCGTTCGAGCAGACGCGAGTGTAAATAGAACACGTCGCCGGGGAACGCTTCGCGGCCCGGCGGACGACGCAGCAGCAGCGAGACCTGACGATAGGCGACGGCCTGCTTCGACAGATCGTCATAGATGATCAGTGCGTCTTCGCCCTTGTCGCGGAAGTACTCGCCCATCGAGCAGCCCGAGTACGGCGCGATGTACTGCAGCGCGGCGGCTTCCGACGCCGACGCGGCGACGACGGTCGTGTACGCCATCGCGCCGTTTTCCTCGAGCTTGCGCACGACGTTGGCGATCGACGAAGCCTTCTGGCCGATCGCGACGTAGATGCACTTCACGCCCGAGGTCTTCTGGTTGATGATCGCGTCGATCGCCAGCGCGGTCTTGCCGGTCTGGCGGTCGCCGATGATCAGCTCGCGCTGACCGCGGCCGACCGGCACCATCGAGTCGACCGCCTTGTAGCCGGTCTGCACCGGCTGGCTGACCGACTTGCGGGTGATGACGCCCGGCGCGACCTTTTCGATCGGGCTCATCGCGCTCGCCGCGATCGGGCCCTTGCCGTCGATCGGCCGGCCGAGCGCGTCGACGACGCGGCCGAGCAGCGCTTCGCCGACCGGCACTTCGAGGATGCGGCCGGTGGTCTTGACCGTGTCGCCTTCCTTCAGGTGCTTGTAGTCACCGAGGACGACGGCGCCGACCGAATCACGCTCGAGGTTGAGCGCCATGCCGAAGACGTTGCCCGGGAACTCGAGCATTTCGCCCTGCAGCGCATCGGACAGGCCGTGCACGCGAACGATGCCGTCCTGCAGCGAGACGATCTGGCCGACGTTGCGCGCCTCGGAGGCGGCATCGAAGTTCTTGATGCGCGCCTTGATGAGGTCGCTGATTTCCGAAGGATTGAGTTGCATATGAACCGATTCCTGAGAGTTCTGCTGTTCGGCCCGTCAGCGGGCCACTGCGGTCTTGAGCCGCTCGAGTTCACCGGACACCGAACCATCGATCACCAGATCGCCGGCGCGGATCACCGCACCGCCGATCAATGACGCGTCGGTCTTCCAGTCGATCGCCACGTCGCGCGCGAGGCGCTCGCGGACGGCGGCGGCAAGCTTGTCCTGCTGGGCCGCTTCGACCGGCACGGCCGAAACGATTTCGACTTCGACGCGGCGTTCCGCTTCGGCGCGCAGCGCTTCGAACTGCCCGGCGACCGCGGCGATCGCGTTGAGCCGGCCGTTCTCGACCAATAGCCGCACCAGCGACACGGCCTCGTTGGAGACCTTGCCGGCCAGCGCCCTGGCGAGCACGTCGGCGAGATCGCCGCGCGTCAGCGCCGGATTGGCGGCGAGCGCCGCGACCTCGGCATTGCCGAGCAGGCCGGCGACCGCGTGCAGCGATTCGCTCCATGTCTTGTAGTCGCCGCTGTCGCGCGCGAGCTCGAAGACCGCCTTCGCGTACGGATGTGCCGTCGTGCTGAAGTCCGCCATGACGTCAGATCTTCGTCGCGAGTTCGTTCAGCACGTCGGCATGCGCCTTCGTGTCGATTTCGCGCTTGAGAATCTTCGCCGCGCCGGCGACCGCCAGCTCGCCGACCTGCTGGCGCAGCGCTTCGCGGGCGTGCGCCACTTCGCGGGCGACGTCGTCGTGCGCCTTGGCGACGATGCGGTCGGCTTCGACCTGCGCCGTGCCCTTGGCCTGCTCGACGATCTGCGACGCCTGCTTGTTGGCGCCAGCGAGAATGTCCTGCGCCTGCGCGCGGGCCGCATGCAGCGCTTCCTCGCTCTTGGTCGAAGCGTCCTGCAGGGCGCGCGCGCCCTTCTCGGCGGCCGCGAGGCCGTCGGCGATGCGGGCCTGGCGGTCGTTCATGGCCTCGAGGATCGGCGGCCAGACGTACTTCCAGGTGAACGCAACGAAGAGCAGGAACGCGATGCTCTGGAAGATCAGAGTAGCGTTAAGGTTCATCGTTCAAGCCCCTGTCGGGGAACCGGTGGTGGTGAGCGGAAAGTGAGGGAACAGCGGCCTTAGCCGCCGACCGCCGCCTTGACCGCCGCCGCGAACGGATTCGCGAACGTGAAGTACATGCCGATACCGATGCCGACGAACGTCACGGCGTCGAGCAGACCGGCGACGAGGAACATGCGGCCGGTCAGCATGCCGGCCATTTCCGGCTGGCGGGCGACGCCTTCGAGCAGCTTGCCGCCGAGCAGGCCGAAGCCGATGGCCGTGCCGGCGCCGCCGAGGCCGAGGATCAGGCCGACCGCGAGAACGGTGGAACCGTTGACTTGGGCGAGCAGGTTTGCGATTTCCATGTGGGTCTCCAGTAACTCTCTTCAAAAACTGCGTGTTGGGATGAAAGGGTTTGCAGCGTCAGTGATCGGCGTGCGCTTCGGCGGCGGCGCCGAGATACACGACGGTCAGCACCATGAACACGAAAGCCTGCAGGGTGATGACCAGGATGTGGAAGATCGCCCAGCCGATCTGCAGCAGCACGCCGCCGCCGGCCAGGAATGCGCCGGCGATGCCGTTGAACGCCTGGCCGAGCATCAGCGCGATCAGGATGAAGATCAGCTCGCCGGCGAACAGGTTGCCGAACAGTCGCAGCGCCAACGACACCGGCTTGGCGACGTCCTCGACGATGCGCAGCACGAGGTTGATCGGGAACAGGAACGGCCCGAACGGATGCGTCAGCACTTCCTTGCCGAAGCCGACGACGCCCTTGAACTTGAAGTTGAAGATGTACATCAGCACGAACACCGACAGCGACAGGCCGAAGGTGATGTTGACGTCGGTGCTCGGCACGACCTTGAGATACGGCACGCCGGCCAGGCCGGCCGCGTGCGGCAGCCAGTCGACCGGCACGATGTCCATGAAATTCATCAGGAACACCCACGCGAAGATCGTCAGCGCGAGCGGTGCGACCAGCGAATTGGCGTGCGGGAAGATCTCGTGCACCTGGTTCTGCACGAATTCGACGATGATCTCGATCAGGTTCTGCGTCTGCGTCGGATGCGCGGCGTTGGCCTTGCGGGCGACGGCCCAGAACAGCCCCGCGAAGATCAGGCCGAGCAGGACCGAGAAAATGCAGCTGTCGAGATTGAGCACCCAGAAGCCGGTGGCATTGGGATCAATCGTCATCGTCTGCAGATCCAGCCTGAGATTGGTCAGGTGGTGCAGAACGTAGCTGCCGGTATCGTGGTGACCTTCTGCGGCTGCCATGGGCTTTCGTCTAGTTACCGTCGTTACGCTTATCGAATCCGACCCGCGCCAACACCAGCCACCAGGCCAGTTGACAGGCTGCGAAGGTCACCAGCAGGGCGAGAAATTGCCCGGCAAACAGCATTACCCCGAACCAGAACAGCACCGCGGTCAGGGCGATCCTGCCAATCTCTCCGCGGAACATCGCGCCGACGACATCGGCCGGCGTTTCCTGCGGGCGGCGTGCCAAGGCACGCCAGGCGAAATACACGGTGGGCACAACCGCTGTCAGCCCGCCCCAAAGCGAGGCGATCGCGCCGGACATGCCGTAGTAACCACCGCACGCCACCGCTGTCAGCGCGGCGATAACCAGCTGCGCAAGACAGACGGCTCGCGCTGGTGCTGGCCCGCTCAATGTTTTTCGCCCTGTCCACGCACGTCGCGACGACCGCTTCGCATCGGCGGGTTCCTCAAACGGGCCGCGATTGTACGGTCAGCTTGGGGGCAGGTCAATCTCGTTTGGGGCGTCGAACGGGCTGGCGGCGGTGATCAACGCCGCTGTTGTTTTCGCCGTTGCGGTTCGAGCATCACGCGCGCCGCCATCCGCGTCACCCAGCTGCGCGGCAGCAGCCGCGGGAACTGCGCGGCGAGCTTGTTGAGCGCACCGGGGATCGCCACGCTGTCACCGCGCGCCAGCGCCCGCAGCGCCGATGCCGCGACCGTATCGGCCTGCATCATCATGGTGCCCGGGATCGCATCGCGCAGCGCGGCGTCGCCGGCCGCGGCGAAGAAGCCGGTGTCGACCGGCCCCGGGCACAGCGCGAGCACGCGCACGCCGCGCGCGCGGCATTCCGCCCACAGACCTTCGCTGTACGACAGCACGAATGCCTTGGTCGCGCCGTACAGCGACATGTACGGCGCCGGCTGGAACGCCGCCAGCGACGCGACGTTGATGACGCCGCCGCGGCCGTTCGCCAGCATCGCCGGCACGAACGCATGCGTCAGATCGACCAGCGCCGCGCAGTTCAGCGCGATCATGCGCTGCGCATGTGCCGGGTCTTCGTCGACGAATGCGCTCGCGCTGCCGAAGCCGGCGTTGTTGATCAGCAGATCGACGACGAGGCCGCGCGCGGCGACGGTTTCAGCCAGCGTCGCGGCGGCGCGCGGCGCGCCGAGATCGGCGACGATCACCTCGACACGGCGACCATGCTGCGCGCGCAGTTGCGCGGCCAGCGCTTCGAGCCGGTCGGCCGAACGCGCGACGAGGATCAGCTCGCTGCCCTGCGCAGCGAGCGCCTGCGCGAACGCCGCGCCGATGCCGGACGATGCGCCGGTGACCAGCGCGACGCGCCAGGACGGTGTCATCGCGGAGCGGCGCGCGGGCTCAGCCGAACCGCGCGAGCAGCGCCTGCAGTTCGGCGGGCGTCTTGAACGACACCGTCAGCCGGCCGCGGCCCGAATCGCTCTGCTGCAGACGGACCGGCAGACCGAATTTCTGCGTCAGCTCGCGTTCCAGCGCCGGTGCGCGCGGCCTGGCGGCACGCGGTTTGCCGGCGCCGTCGGCATGGACCAGCGCCTCGGTCTGGCGCACCGACAGCTGGCGCTCGACCGCGAGCTTGGCGAGCGACGACTGGCGCGCGCCGTCGGCGCCGAGCAGCACCTTGGCGTGACCGAAACTCAGATGGCCGTCGCGCACGAGTTGCTGGACGTCGTCGTTCAACTCGATCAGGCGCAGCAGGTTGGTGACGTGCGTGCGCGAACGGCCGACCGCTTTCGCCGTCGCCTCATGCGTCAGCCCGCAATCGCGGATCAGCTTGTCGAGCGCCTCGGCTTCTTCGAGCGGGTTCAGGTCGGCGCGCTGGATGTTCTCGACCAGCGCGACCGCCATCGCGCCCTGTTCGTCGAGCGTCTTGATGACCGCCGGCACCTGTTTGAGGCCGGCCTGTCTGGCGGCGCGCCAGCGCCGTTCGCCGGCGACGATCTCGTAGCGGTCGCCGCCGACCGCGCGCACGACGATCGGTTGCACGACGCCCTGCGCGCGGATCGACTCGGCGAGCGAATCGAGCGCGGCGGCATCGAACCGGCGGCGCGGCTGATGCCGGCCCGGCTGCAGCCGCTCGATCGCGATCTCGCGCAGCTGGTCGCCCGCTTCTTCGTCGACCGTGTTGGCGACGCTGCTGAGCAGCACGTCGAGCCCGCGACCCAAGCCTCTTTTCTTGACGCTCACTACCGGTTCTCCGTAAGCCGCCGGCGATCATGCCGGCCGGCCGCGTTCAGTGCTGCGATTCCTTCAATACTTGCACGAAAGTCCGCGCGAACGCATGCACGTCGCCCGGCCAGCGCGCGGAAACGTACGCGCCGTCGCGGACGACGAACGCCGGCCGCGCGTCGCGTTCGCTGTCGCGGAACAGGCCGCTGGCCTTGCGGAAGCGATCGGCCGCGTCGGCCGGCACGTCGCGAAAATCGCCCGGCGATGCGAGCGAGCGCGTCACTTCCTGCTGCACGCCGCGCCAGCCGGCCGGCTCGCCGCGTTGCTCGGCGTAGGTCCGGTAATAACCGCCGTCCCAGAAGCGCGCCCAGAACCGCGTCAGGTTCCATGCGCTTTTTTCGAGCGACCAGGTCAGCGCCGTCGTCGTGCGGCCGTGCAGCACGCTGCGCCCGCTGCGTCGCGACACGCTGCGCGCCGCGAGCACGACGCCGTGGCAGATCGCCGCAACCGGCTTGCCGGCGTCGAAGAACCCGGCGACCTGCGCCTGCAACAACTCGCTTTCCAGGTAGTCGCGCATGCCTTTGGCGTGGCCGCCGGGCAGCAGCAGCGCGTCGAACGTCGCCGCATCGACCGCGTCATAGCGCAGCGGCGCGCGAAACGCGGCATCGCGCAGCAGTTCGGCATGCGCGGCGCGCGCATCGCCGTTCGCACGCAGCGCCAGACCGATCAGCCGCAGCTTGCGCAGACCCGGCACGAAACCCCAGACGTCGAGGCCCTCGCCGCTCAGCATCAGTGGATCGGCCTGCGCCGGCACACCGTCCGGTGTCGCGAACGTGATCGCGTGCCCGGCTGCGCGCAGGCTGTGCCAGCTGACCGCGACTTCGCTGGGATCGTAATCGCGCCGCGGCAGCGGCAGCAGGACGTTCATCGCGGACCGCGCGGCTTTCAGGCCGGCAGGCGCAGCTGACCGCCGTCGTGGCGGCGCAGCACCTCGCCGGCCAGCGCGAGATAAGCCTTGGCGCCGGACGACGCCGGGTCGTAGCTCATCACCGGCAGACCGTGGCTCGGCGCCTCGGCGAGCCGCACGTTGCGCGGCACCAGCGTGCGATAGACCTTGTCGCCGAAATGTTCGGTGAGCTGGCCGGAGACGTCGTTCGACAGGTTGTTGCGCGGATCGAACATCGTCCGCAGCAGGCCTTCGATTTCGAGTTTCGGATTGATCACGCGCTTGATCTTCTGCACGGTGTCGATCAGCGCTGAGAGACCCTCGAGCGCGTAGTACTCGCACTGCATCGGGATCAGCACGCCGTCGGCGGCGACCAGCGCGTTGACGGTCAGCTTCGACAGCGCCGGCGGGCAGTCGAGGATCACGTAATCATAGTCGTCGGCGACTTCGGCGAGCGCCGATTTCAGCGCGAAGTCGCCGGCCGCGACGTCGCGCAGCTTGATCTCGGCCTCGGTCATGTCGCTGTTGGCCGGCAGGATCGACAGATTCAGATCGGCGAGAACCTGGATCGCCTCGCCGATCTTGCATTGTTCGAGCAGCACGTCGCGCGTGCTGTGCGCGAGCGCGCTCTTGTCGACGCCGACACCCATCGTCGCATTGCCCTGCGCGTCGAGATCGACGAGCAGCACGCGGCGCTTGGTCGCGGCGAGCGACGCGGCGAGGTTGATCGAGGTCGTCGTCTTGCCGACGCCGCCCTTCTGGTTGGCAACCGCGATGATGTGGCTCATGGCTTCAAATATGCGACGACGGCATGGCGCTCTTCATCGAGCCCCGGCACCCGCAGCCGATGCGTCTCCCGGATGTCGACGGCGGCCGGTACGGCCGCCAGTTCGGCGGCGTCTAGTTTGCCTTTCATCGCCACCCAAACACCACCTTCGGCGAGCAGCGGCCCGGTCGCCGTGAAGAAATCGGCGAGCGATGCGAACGCGCGGCTGACGATCAGCGGGTACGGCGCGGCCGGCGCGAACGACTCGACCCGCGTTTCGGCGACCTCGACATTGGCCAGCGCGAGCGTGCGCTGCGCGTGGCGCATGAAGCGCGCCTTCTTGCCGTTGCTGTCGAGCACGGTGACGGCCAGTTCCGGCACGGCGATCGCCAGCGGGATGCCGGGCAGCCCGGCGCCGGCGCCGACGTCGAGCAGCCGCCGTTGCGCGAACGCCGGCAGCGCGCGCAACACCGGCAGCAGCACCAGCGAATCGAGCAGATGGCGGATCACCATTTCGCCCGGCGCGCGGATCGCGGTCAGGTTGTACGCGGTATTCCAGCGCGCCATTTCGTCGAGATAGCGCAACAGCCGCGCCTGTGCGGCGGCCGGCAGATCGAGGTCGATCGAACGCAGGCCGCGTTCGAGCGCGATCGCCAGCGGATGCGCGGCGCTCATCGCGGCAGGCGGCCCGCGGCACGCAATGCCGCGCGCGGGCGCGTCGGAGCAAGGCAGTGAGGCATGGACGAGGACCGGCGGAAGGCCGCGCAGTATACCCGCGCCGCGTGCGCCTACGGCTTCGGATGGTCGCGCAGGAAGCCGAACAGGTCGGTCGTGCGCGAGAACGGCCAGCGCAGATGATTGACGGTGCCGATCGCGTAGCCGGGAATGTTGTCGAGATAGCCGCTCGGATCGTCGAGCCCGGCGTAGTTGGCGAGCGGATCGGTGCCGCACAGCGCGTTGCACGCGGCGACGTCGTCGAGCGCGGCGTTGACGATGTGATCGTCGATCAGCGTCGCGCCGCCGGCGGCGAGCGTATCGCGCAGACGCAGGCTGTTCGGGCACAGCCCGGCGATGTCGCAGGCGTTGTGCAGGTGATAGATCGGCACCTGCGGGTTGAGCAGTTGCAGCTCGGTGTCGTCCTTCGGTTTGCCGGCGACCGGCTGCTGCACGCAGGGATCGTTGAACGCACCGAACGGATCGGGCGACGAATAGACCGCCGCCGCCGCGATCTGCGGCCGGTTCAGCGCGTACAGCGTCGCCATCGCCGAACCGTTCGACCAGCCCATGATGTAGATGCGCTTCGGATCGACCTTGCCCTGCGCGAGTACCAGCGCGAGATAGTGGTCGATCGCCGCGGCGTCGACGTTGGCCGCGTAGGTCGTACCGTTGACGCGGCGTTCCCGGCCGTCCGGCAGCATCTGCCGGTACCAGTTGTCCCAGCCGGGCGAGTAGTTCTGGTCCGGCAACGGGTAATAACGCGTGCCGACGCGGCCGTACGGCGCCAGCATGATGAACCCGGGCCGATCCGGATCGCCGCTGAGATCGGCGGTTTCGAGCTGGCTGCGGATGTTCGACACATCGAGCGACAGATCGGTGCCGACCAGCGACGGATGCAGATAGATCAGCAGCGGCAGCGGGTGTTCGGTCGACGCCGACGCCGGCTCGAACAGGCAGGCGTCGCGCATCGTGCCGTCGCCGTCGGCCCAGCATTCGAGCTTCTCGCCGCCGGGCAGACAGGTCGGATTGAATGCGCCGTCGAGCGCACCGGAGACGATGCTCGGCGCGGCGCCGAACGGCGTGCACGCGGCGCGCGTGACCGGAATCGTCGACGTCAGCGTGTGCAGATCGACCACGCCGCCGGTTTTCGAATCGCTGCCGCTGCACGCCTGCAGAGCGATCGCCAGCGCAAGCGGCAAGGCGGTGCGACGGATGATCATCATCGACATTGCCGTTCTCCCGTTACAGATCGCAGGCCACCGCCGCGCGCGGCTCAGCGCCGCGTCAGCGAACCGAGAATGCCGCGCAGCAGTTGCCGGCCGACTTCGCGGCCGATCGACGACGCGGCGCTGCGCGTCACGCTCTTGATCGCCGCTTCGACGACCGTGTCGCCGCGTCGTGCCGCCGGCCGCTGCGCGCGTGACGGCGCCGGTGCCTTCGCCGGTGCATTGCCGCGATCCCACCAGCCGGTATCGCCGTCCGCGCCCGGCGTTTGCGCGGGCGCCGCCGGTGCGCTCGCGGCGGTGCGCGCGGCGAGCTTCTCGTATGCCGATTCGCGGTCGACGACGGCGTCGTAGCGGCCGGCGACCGGGCTGCGCGCGATGATGGTCTTGCGCTCGTCCGCCGTCAGCGGCCCGATCCGCGAGCGCGGCGGCGCGATCAGCGTTTTCTCGACGATGCCGGGCACGCCGTTGTCGCCGAGCATCGACACCAGCGCTTCGCCGACGCCGAGCTGCTGGATCACGTCGGCGACATCGAGCTTCGGATTCGCGCGGAACGTTTCGGCGGCGGCCTTGACCGCCTTCTGGTCGCGCGGCGTGAACGCGCGCAGCGCATGCTGGACACGGTTGCCGAGCTGGCCGAGCACGGAGTCCGGCAGATCGAGCGGATTCTGCGTGACGAAGTAGACGCCGACGCCCTTGCTGCGAATCAAGCGCACGACCTGCTCGACTTTCTCGACCAGCGCTTTCGGCGCGTCCTTGAACAGCAGATGCGCTTCGTCGAAGAAGAACACCAGCTTCGGCTTGTCGGCGTCGCCGGCTTCCGGCAGGCGCTCGAACAGTTCCGACAGCAGCCACAGCAGGAACGTCGCGTACAGCCGCGGCTTCTGGTACAGCACGTCGGCAGCAAGCACGTTGACGATGCCGCGGCCGCCGAGATCGACGCGCATGAAGTCGTTGAGATCGAGCGCCGGCTCGCCGAAGAAATGTTCGGCGCCGTCGGCTTCGAGCTGCAGCAGCGCGCGCTGGATCGCGCCGACCGAACCGCTGCTGACGAGGCCGTAATCGTTGCCGAGCGATTTGGCGTTGCTGCCGACGTAGCTCAGCACCGCACGCAGATCCTTCAGATCGAGCAGCAGCAGGCCCTGGTCGTCAGCGTATTTGAAGACCAGCGACAGCACCGCTTCCTGCACGTCGGACAGATCGAGCAATCGCGACAGCAGCAACGGCCCGAGATCGGACACCGTCGCGCGCACCGGATGACCGCTGGTGCCGAACACGTCCCAGAACATCGTCGGGCACGCGGCCGGCGCGTAATTCTCGACGCCGACCGTCGCGGCACGCTCGGCGAGCTTGGGTTTGGCCTCGCCGGCGGCGGCGATGCCGGACAGATCGCCCTTGATGTCGGCTGCGAACACCGGCACGCCGAGCTGCGAGAAACCTTCGGCGAGCACCTGCAGCGTCACGGTCTTGCCGGTGCCGGTCGCGCCGGCGATCAGACCGTGGCGGTTCGCGTACTCGGCGCGCAGCCGCTGCGGCGTGTCACCGCCCTTGCCGACCAGAATCGAAGCGGACATGGCACCCCCGAAAGTGAACTGTGCGGAGCATAACGCGCCGCGCCGCTGCAAAAGCATTTAATCGCAGATTGCGCAGATTGACGCAGACATACGACCTGAAATCCTGCGTGTCTTTCGTCTGCGCAATCTGCGGTTTCGCTTTTTTGTCGGAGCATGGTCGCGGCCAGCGCCGCTCAGGCAAAAAGACTCAGGCGACGCGCGACAACTGTCCCGATGCCTCGATCGCCGCCGCCGCTTCGGCCGCGAAATCGCCGGCGAGATATTCCTTGCTGAAATCGTCGGTGAGGATCACGTCGTAACGCGCATCGTCGTAGGCCTTCGCCTGCTCGGCCTCGTCGCGCGTCAGCAGATTGCGCTTGACGGCGTCGGCGAGCCGCTCGGCGACGGTATCGCCGACGATCTCGCCGTGGTTCGCGAGCTTGTAGTACTTCACGTACGCGGCTTCGGTCTTCAGACCGATCTTCCACGCTTTTTCCATGCGCCCGATCGGATCGTGCTCGCCGCCGTTCTTGAAGATCAGCCACGACAGGCGCTCGCGCACGTCGCTCGGTTCGAGAATCAGGTCGGCGATGCGCGCGTTGCGCCGGTCGCTGACCGGATGGAACGGATTGCCGAGCGGCATGATCACGAGCCGCAGCAGCCAGCGCCCCCACGCGACCGGAAAATTGCGGATGAAGCCGTCGAACGCCTGACCGATCTCGTACAGGCAGGCGTCGAGCGCCCAGCGCGCATGCGCGCGTTCGGCATCGCTCTTGCTGCCTTCGAGATAGAACTTCAGCACCGCCGAGGCGATGTACAGCTGCGACAGCACGTCGCCGAGCCGCGCCGACAGCCGCTCCATGAATTTCAGCTTGCCGCCGACCGTGCCCATCGTCAGGTCGGACGTGAACGCGAGCGCCGACGACATCCGTTCGAGCTGGCGGAAATAGCCGGCGAACTCGCCGTCGACCGGCGACGGCGCGAGCCGCGAGCCGGTCAGCGCGAGCGTGAACGCGCGCACCGCGCGATTGACCGCGAAACCGATGTGGCCGAACACCAGCCTGTCGAACTTGCGCAGATCGTTTTCGCGCGCCGCTTCCATTTCCGGGAACACGTACTTGTGGCAGCGGATCGCGCCCTGACCGTAGATCATCAGGTTGCGCGTCAGGATGTTCGCGCCTTCGACAGTGATCGCGACCGGCGTCGCCTTGTAGCCGGTCGCCATGAAATTGCGCGGTCCCTGCTGGATGCCCTTGCCGCCGAGCACGTCCATGCCGTCGGTGATGATCTTCCGCATCAGCTCGGTCATGTGGTACTTGGCGATCGCGGTCGTCACGCCGGGCGCGCAGTGATCGACCGCCGACGCCGTCAGCACGCGCATCGCTTCGAGGATGTACGCATGGCCGGCGATGCGGCCGGTCGCTTCCTGCACGCCTTCGAACTTGCCGACCGAGACCTTGAACTGGCGACGGAAGCGCGCGTAGACGCCGGTCATCCGGTAGCCGAGCTGGCCGGCGGCGACCGACAGCGCCGGCAGCGAGATGCCGCGGCCGGCCGACAGGCATTCGGTCAGCATGCGCCAGCCTTTGCCGGCCATCGCCGGGCCGCCGATGATCGCGTCGATCGGCACGAACACGTCGCGGCCGACGATCGTGCCGTTCATGAACGCCGCGCCCGGATAGTGGCGGCGGCCGATGTGCACGCCCGGCGTCGTCGCCGGCAGCAGCGCGCAGGTGATGCCGTAGTCGACCTTGCTCTTGTCGCCGAGCAGGCCATCCGGATCGCGCAGCTTGAATGCGAGGCCGACGACGGTCGCGACCGGCGCGAGCGTGATGTAGCGCTTCGAGAACGTCAGCCTGATGCCGAGCGTTTGCTGGCCGTCGATCTCGCCGTGGCAGACGTAACCGACGTCGGGCATCGCGGTCGCGTCCGAGCCGACCTCGGGACCGGTCAGGCCGAAGCACGGAATCTCACTGCCGTCGATCAGGCCCGGCAGCCATTTCTTCTTTTGCGCATCGGTGCCGTAGTGCATCAGCAGCTCGCCGGGGCCGAGCGAGTTCGGCACCATCACCGTCACCGCGAGCGTGATCGATTTGGTCGCGAGCTTGGTGACGACCGCCGACTGCGCATTCGCCGAGAAGCCGAGACCGCCGTACTCCTTTTTGATCAGCATCGAGAAGAATTTCTTCTGCGCGATGTAGTCCCAGGCTTCGCGCGGCAGATCCTTGTCTTCGTATTCGATCTTCCAGTCGTCGCAGAGCTTGCACAGCGCTTCGCATTCGTTGTCGAGGAACGACTGCTCCTCCGGCGTGAGTTTGGTGTACTTGAAGCTCAGCAGCTTTTCCCAGTCCGGACGGCCGCGGAACATTTCCGCTTCCCACCAGACGTCGCCGGATTCGAGCACCTCGCGTTCGGTCGACGACATTTCCGGCAGCACTTTCTTGAACACCGCGAATACGAAGCGCGTCAGCAATGCGCGCCGCAACGGCAGGACGTTGAGCACGACGCCGAGCACGACGATGACCGCCGCGGCGATCGCGAACGCGGTCGCACCGATCGAACCGGCGAGCCACAGCGCCGCCGCGAACACCGCCGCGCCGAGCGTCCAGACCAGCAGGGGCACGCCGACGAACGCGAGAATCCACGCGGCCAGCAAAGCGAGCAGCACGATGAAAAGCGTCATCTTCAGTCTCCCGTGGCGTGACGGGCTGCCGGATCGGCAGCGAACGACGGATGATCCTGCGCAGCCATCATATTGGCGGAACGCGGAATCAGCGTCTTGATCATCAGCTTCACGTATTCGCTGAATTCGGCATCGGCCGGCATCAGGTCCGGCGTGTCGCGGCCGATCTGCAGATTGCCCATGAACGTCGCGTACGCGAAGCGCGCCCAGTGCCGCGCGAGCGCCGGCGTGAAGCCCAGCGCGCAATAACAGTCGTACAGATAGTTCATCCGCCGCTCGGAGACGCGGCGCACGAACGCCTGCACGACCGGCTTGTCCTCGGCAGCGGCGATCGCCAGATACAGGCGGCCGGCGCGGTAGCTCGCGTTCGCGGCCTTGAACAGTTTGACGATGCGCGCGTACGGATCGGGTTCCGGGCCGACGCGCGCGACGATGTCATCGGTCTCGGCCTGCTCCCAGCGTTCGAGCGCCGCGCGCAGCAAGGCGTCGCGGTTCGCGAAATGCCAGTAGAAGCTGCCCTTGGTGACGCCGAGCCGGCGCGCCAGCGGTTCGACGGCGACCGCATCGAGCCCGCCGCCGGCGATCGCATCGAGCGCCGCCTCGGCCCACGCCGCGGCGGTCAGATTCTGTTTCGCTTCGACGGCGCCGACGCTCGACGGCATGAGAACTCGCGGTCGGAAGAAAAGATGCGGCCAGTCTATCCATACGTATCCGTATGGAGCAAGGAACCGACTTGCGGCCGGACGGCGCGAATCCTGTGCTCGCACCTGCTGCCGCCCTCTGCGAGAACCACCGATGATTGCTCGGAGCCGTCATTGATCCGCGGCGCAACAAGCTTTGGATTTTTCCCCGGAACCGGGTAAGTTATGCCGGCTGCTCGCCGATAAGGTCGGGCATCGTTTATGGGAGCGATGCGTTGCGCCGCGGTCCGCATCAGGGCGCACTATCAACGCTTTCTTCAAAATCGATCGTTGGGGAACGCAAGAATGAAAACCTCGTACAAAGTGATCGCTGCTGCGCTCATGGCCAGCACTGCGCAGTTGGCTCACGCCGAATTCAATCCTTATGGCGCCATTCAGGGCACCTACATGTTCCCGGACAGCGACCGGAACACCAACAACGCCGGCGGCGGCATCCTGACGTTCGGCTTCATGGCCAACGACTACCTCGCACCTGAAATCAACGTGTTCGGCCTTGCCACCGACCGCAAGCACAGCAATGCGGCCGATAGCACCTGGGGCGGCGGCATCGATCTGGCCTTCTACCCGGTGAAACGTACCGGCAGCATCTCGCCGTTCCTGCTGATCGGCGGCGGCGGCCAGTATGAAGATCGTTTCCTCGATGATGGCGGCTACGGCTTTGCCGATATCGGCGTGGGCGCGCTGTTCAACCTGAACAAGAGCGGCTCCGCGGCCGTGCGTTTCGACGTCAAGGAATACTTCGTGTTCGCCGACGACGTTGATCCTTCGCACGACTACCTGACCGACACTCGCATCAACCTCGGCCTCCAGTTCGATCTCGGCAGTCTGTTCAAGCGCAGCAGCGAGAAGGTCGTGGTCGTGCAATCTGCGGCGCCGACGGCTCAGGACACCGATGGCGATGGCGTCGTTGACAAGATCGACCAGTGCCCAGGCACGCCGGATGGCACGAAAGTCGACGCCAAGGGCTGCCCGCTCGTTGCCGCCAAGGACAGCGACGGCGATGGTGTCGACGACAGCATCGATGCATGCCCGAACACGCCACGCGGCTTTAAAGTCGATGCTCGCGGTTGTGCGACGCGCGACGCGCGAATTGTCCTGCACGACATCAATTTCGAATTTGATTCGTCGCGCCTCACGGCGACCGCCAAGGCCGAGCTCGACAAAATCGCCGTCGGCCTCAAGGGTCAGCCGACGATGGGCCTCACCATCGAAGGACATACTGACGCGACCGGCCCGGACGCGTACAACATGAAGCTGTCGAAGGATCGCGCCAGCGCCGCTCGCGCCTACCTGATCAGTCAGGGCGTCGCAGGCTCGCGTCTGGAAGCGGTCGGCTATGGCGAAACCAAGCCGATGGCGAGTAACAAGACCAAGGATGGCCGCGCGGAGAACCGCCGCGTCGAATTCAGAGTCACGCACGAATAAGCCCGCATCGTGTGCAAATGCCCCGGCGACGCGAGTCCCCGGGGCATTTTTTTTGCGGCTTCCGCATCGACGGCGCGCCGGGAACCGCGAAGCTCGTGCGCGGAAGATGTCTCCGCCATTCACCGTCCGTGCCAGCAGCCGGAAGGCATGGATCGTCCCCTCGTCCCGGACAGACCGGATCACGCTCCGTTCACTGCGTGAAATGCCAGGCGAACGCGAGCTGGTCGGCTTCCTCGTCGATCCGTTTGCCGACCGGCTTGCCGCCGCCGTGGCCGGCGTTGACGTCGACGCGGATCAGCACCGGCCGGCCGGCGGCGGCGCCGTTGACCGAGGTTGCCGCCTGCAGCGCCGCGGTGTACTTGAACGAGTGGCCGGGCACGACGCGATCGTCGTGATCGGCGGTCGTCACCAGCACCGCCGGATAGTCGGTGCGCGGGCGGATGTTGTGATACGGCGAATACGCATACAGCGTGCGAAAACCGGCGGCGCTGTCGGACGTGCCGTAGTCGCCGGCCCAGGCCCAGCCGATCGTGAATTTCTGGTAGCGCAGCATGTCCATCACGCCGACTTCCGGCAGCGCCGCGGCGAACAGCTCGGGATGCTGGTTGACGCTCGCGCCGATCAGCAGGCCGCCGTTCGAGCGGCCGCGAATCGCCAGATGCGCCGGCGAGGTCCACTGCTCGCGGATCAGGTACTGCGCCGCCGCGGCGAAATCGTCGAACACGTTCTGCTTGCGCGTCAGCGTGCCGGCTTCGTGCCAGAGCCGGCCGTATTCGCCGCCGCCGCGCAGGCTCGCCTGCGCGTAGACGCCGCCGCGTTCCATCCAGACCAGCGCCGGCACCGAAAACTCCGGCATCTTGGCGATGTCGAAACCGCCGTACGCGTGCAGCATCGCCGGATTTCTGCCGTTGCGCTTGAGGCCCTTGCGATAACTGACGAACAGCGGAATGCGCGTACCGTCCTTCGAACGGCAGAACACCGCCTCGGTGACGTAATCGTCCGGATCGAAGTTCAGCTTGAGCGTGCGGAACGGTCGCGCCGACTGCTTGACGGTATCGTAGGCGTAGATCGTCAGCGGCTGGTTGAACGCGGTGTAGCCGTAGAACAGCTCCGGATCGCCGGCGTGGCCGGACAGCTGGATGCCGCCGATGCTCAGATCCGGGATGCTGCCGGTGCCGGGCAGCGCGATCTCGCCGAGCGGCTTGCCGTCGAGCGTGTAGCGCCGCAGCCGCGAGGTCGCATCGTGCATCGTCAGCGCGACGATGCCGTCGCCGGCCAGCAGCGCCGACTGCAGCGTATCGGCCTGCTGCGCGACGACCGTGCGCCAGTCGGCCGACTGCGGATGCGCGAAGTCGATCGCGACGATGCGGCCGCGTTCGGCGTCGAGCGTGGTGCGGAAGTACAGCGTGCTGTCGCGGTTGCCGAGCAGCTGGTACTGGGCGTTGAAGTCGTCGACGAGCTTGACGAACGGCGCGTCGAGATGCGGCGCGCCGGCGTCGCCGAGATCCTTGACCCAGACCGCGTTCTCGTCGTCGGCGCCGGCCGTCACCGACACCACGAGGTAACGGCCGTCGTCGGTCGTCTCGCCGCTCCAGCCCCATTGCGGCTGCGCCGGCATTTCGGCGATCAGCCGATCGTCGGCCTGCGCGTCGCCGAGGCGGTGATAGAACAGTTTCTGGTTCGCCAGTTCGTCGAACGTGCCGGCCGATGCGCCGGACGGCGGCGCCGGATAACGCGAATAGAAAAAGCCCTTGCCGTCGCGCGTCCAGGCGATGCCGGAGAACTTGATCCGCGTCAGCACGTCGCCGGTCTCGCTCGCGTCGGCGACGCGGCGCACGCGAAACTCGTTCCAGTCGGAACCAGCGGCGGCGGTCGCATACGCGAGCAGCGTGCCGTCCGGCGACGGCTGAACCTGCGTCAACGCGACCGTGCCGTCGGCCGACAGCCGGTTCGGATCGAGCAGCGGCCGCGGCCTGGCGTCGACGCCGTCCTGCACGTACAGCACCGACTGGTTCTGCAACCCGTCGTTGCGCGCGAAGAAATATTTTCCGGCGCGCTTGTGCGGCAGTTCGAAACGCTCGTAGTTCCACAGTCGCTCGAGCCGCTCGTGCAGCCCGGCACGCTCGGGCAGCGCCGCGAGATACGGCCGGCTCAGCGCGTTCTCGGCCGTCACCCAGGCGCGCGTCTGCGGCGCATCGACATCTTCGAGCCAGCGATACGGATCGGCGACTTTGGTGCCGAAGTAATCGTCGACGACGTCGCCGCGCGGCGCGTCGGGATAGCGCAGCGGCGCAGCCGACACCGCCATCGCGAGCACACATCCGATCGCACCGAGACCAACGCGCCGCATCGCATTTCGCACTGATTCTTCTCCGCTGTGATCCGGACCATGCTAGGCGAACATCGACGCTGTCGATACGGGAGATTCCCGCATCCGCGCAGCGCCGCGACGACGTCCTGCATCGACGATATTTCGCATCGCGCCGCGCAAAAGATTAAGGTTGGATTCAGTGCTCCGTCGCAAGATGCGCGGGACACGCCAGGGAGCATGCCGTGCGCGCCGATGCTTCAGCCACTCCGGCTTCTCGCACCGCATCGCTTTCTTCAACCGTCCGACCCGAGGAAAGCAAAAAAATGAAAATGAAATACAAGCTGATCGCCGCCGCCTTGATGGCAGGTACGGCACAAGCAGCACTGGCCGACACCACGCCGTACATGGGCATTCAGGGCACCTACGACTGGATGGACGATGCCCGGCACACGGCCAACGGCCTCGGCGGCACCTTGCTGTTCGGCTTCCCGACCAGCGAATACTTCGCGCCGGAAATCAATCTGTTCGGCCTGCAGGCGAGCCGCGACGGCAGCTCCAAGCATGATTACGAATACGGCGGCGGCCTCGACTTCGCGATCTATCCGATGCAGCGCTCGTCGCGGTTCTCGCCGTTCCTGCTGCTCGGCGGCGGCGGCCAGTACGAGGATCGCGACGTCAACAAGCATGTCTACGGCTTCGCCAACGCCGGCGGCGGCTTCCTGATCAACCTCAACGAAGCGCGCACCGTCGCGATCCGCGTCGACGCCAAGCATTACTGGGTGTTCGACGACGACACCTCGTCGCACGATCATCTCGACGACACCCGCATCAATGCCGGCGTGCAGTTCGTGCTCGGCAAGAAGACCGAACAGCCGGCACCGCCGCCGCCCCCGCAGCCGAAGGACAGCGACGGCGACGGCGTGATCGATTCGCTCGATCAGTGCCCGGGCACGCCGCTCGGCACCAAGGTCGATTCGCGCGGCTGCCCGCTGCCGCCGCCGGCGGCGCCGAAGGACAGCGACGGTGACGGCGTCTACGACAATCTCGACGCGTGCCCGAACACGCCGCGCGGCTTCAAGGTCGATGCGCGCGGCTGTGCGATCCGCGAAGCGAAGATCGTCCTGCACGACATCAACTTCGAGTTCGACTCGTCGCGTCTGACGGCAGGCTCGAAGACGCAGCTCGACAAGGTCGCCGCCGGTCTCAAGGGCCAGCCGACGATGGGCCTGATCATCGAAGGCCACACCGATGCGACCGGTCCGGATGCGTACAACATGAAGCTGTCGAAGGCGCGTGCGAATGCCGCCCGCTCGTACCTGATCGAACAGGGCATCGAAAGCTCGCGTCTGGAAGCGACCGGTTACGGCGAGACCAAGCCGATCGCGACCAACAAGACCAAGGAAGGCCGCGCCGAAAACCGTCGCGTCGAGTTCAAGGTCACCAAGGAGTAAGTCGCAGCGGTTCGCGACGATGCCCCGGCGATGACGAATCGCCGGGGCATTTTTTATCCGGACGCCGGCGTATTCAAAGCACCAGCCTGTCGCGCACCGGCGCGAGTTCGGCGAGCGCGTACCGGTAGGCGCGATCGACGATCTCGTCCATGCGTTTCCAGTCGAACAGGCCGATGCGGCTGACCGGCATCCGCAGATAGAGGTCGGCGAGCGCCGCGCGCGCGGCGACGCCGCTTTCGCTGGTCAGCGTCGCGGTGCGGAACAGGATCGACAGCAGGCGCGGCGCGTTGTCGCCGCGCAGGCCGAACACCGCTTCCGGATCGGGGCCGGCGATGCCGGGCGCGGCGATGCCACCTTCGCTGCTGACGTTCGACGCGACGATCGGGCCGCGATCGAGTGCCTGCATGACATCGGTCGGCAGGCTGTTGGCGACCGCGCCGTCGACATGCAGCTCGCCGTCGTAGACCAGCGGCGGCGCGACGCCCGGCACCGCCATGCTGGTCGCGGTCCACAGATACAGCGGACCGCGGTCATGGGTCGCGGCGCAGCCCTTGGTCAGATTGGTGCTGACGCAGAAATACGGCC
>DASSVA010000285.1:0-5457 GCA_035706385.1 Solimonas sp.
TCGCGGCGACGGCGGCGCCGCTCGCGGCGTGCAGCGCGAACGCCTGATGTTCGCAGGCTTCGCTGCCGATCAGATTGCGCGCGCCGGGCGGCGCCGCGAAACAGTCGCCGTGCCAGTGAAACGCGCAAAAGCGCGCCGGAAACCCGGTGAACAACGGCGAGCGCCGTCCGTCGTCGTTGAGCTGCACGTCGAACCAGCCGATTTCCTGGAACGCGTTGCGCGTGACCGGCGCGTCGAGCACGTCGGCGACGAGCTGCGCGCCGAGGCAGATGCCGAGCACGCGTTTGCCGGCGTCGATCGCCGCGCGAATGAACGCTTTTTCGGCGACCAGCCACGGATACGCATCGTGTTCGTGGACATTCATCGGCCCGCCCATGACGATCAGCGCGTCGAAACCGTCGATCGCCGGCAGCGTTTCGCCGGCGTACAGCCGCGTGCGCGTCAGCGCGTGGCCGCCGCCGGCCAGCGCCGGCGCGATGCAGCCGAGCGTCTCGAACGCCACGTGCTGCAGCCAGTGCACCCTCACGGCGGCGGGCTCAGGCGCGCGGACGCAGGTTCAGCGCGGCGGAGTTGATGCAATAGCGCAGGCCGGTCGGCTTCGGCCCGTCCGGGAACACGTGACCGAGATGCGCATCGCAACGCGCACACAGCACCTCGACGCGGCGCATGCCGTGGCTGCTGTCCTCGCGCGAGATCACCGCGTCGTTGCGCGCCGGATCGAAGAAGCTCGGCCAGCCGGTGCCCGATTCGAACTTGGTGTGCGCGTCGAACAGCGGCAGATCGCAGCAGACGCAGTGATAGATGCCGTCGCGATGATCGTCCCACAGCGCGCCGGTGAACGCGCATTCGGTGCCGCCGCGGCGCGTGACCTGGTACTGCTCGGGCGTCAGCGACGCCTGCCATTCGGCATCGGTCTTGTGAATCTTTTCCATGTCATCGGTCCTTCATCAATAACGGTCAGGATGGCCACGCTCAATCCATCCCGCCCCCACGGGATCTTCCATTGACCCGGCATTGCCGGGTTTTTTCTTGGCCGGCGGCCGAATACTCTACGCCCAGCCTCGCCGGCCGTCGGCGCGGATCATCAGAAACGGACGGATGAGCATGCCCACACCGCTGATCGTTGCCATCGTGCTGAGCGCCGTCGCCGCGATCGCAGCCGACTGGAATGAGGGCAAGCCGCCGCTGTTCAAGCTGCTGAAGCCGCTGACGACGATCCTGATCGCCGCGCTCGCGTGGCAGGCGCCGGACAGCCTGTACCGCAGCGCGCTGCTCGCGGCGCTGCTGCTGTCGCTGGTCGGCGACATCGCGCTGATGTACGAATCGAACGCCGCGTTCCTCGCCGGCCTCGGCAGCTTCCTGCTCGCGCACCTGGTGTTCATGCTGGCGTTCCTGCACGGCGTCGAGACGTACCGGCTGCCGGGCTGGGCATGGTGGTTTCCCGTTTACGGCGCCGCGCTCGGCATCGTGCTGGTGCGCCGCGCCGACGCGGCGCTGCGCGCGCCGGTGATCGTCTACGCGCTGGTGCTGACCGGCATGGCGCTGACCGCCGCGCTGCGCTGGCAGGCGCTCGGCGGCGTGACCGGCGGCTTCGCGCTGCTCGGCGCCGCGCTGTTCGTGCTGTCCGATTCGGCGCTCGGCGTGCGCAGGTTCGTCGGCCGCTACCGCGGTGCGCAGGGACTGATCCTCGCGACATACTGGGGCGGCATCGGCTGCATCGCGTGGTCGGCACAGGGCGTCGCGCCGTAAGGGAAGCGGTCGCGCCGAAGCGGCGCTCCTACAAGAGCCGGCGGCTGCCATCAATTGCGGCATGGTCTCAAAGACCCTCGTCATTCCCGCGAAAGCGGGAATCCAGGGATCGAATATCTGCTCTCGACGGGCTTCAGCCGCCCAGCGACTCGATCCAGATCGTCGCGAGCGCTTCGAGACCTTCGCGATCGTTCGCGTCGAAGCGCGCGAGTTTCGGGCTGTCGAGATCGAGCACGCCGAGCAGCGCGTCGCCGCGCACCAGCGGCACGACGATTTCCGACTGCGACGCCGCATCGCAGGCGATATGGCCGGCGAACGCGTTGACGTCGGCGACGATCTGCGTGCGCCGCGTCGCCGCGGCCGTGCCGCAGACGCCGCTGCCGAGCGCGATGCGCACGCAGGCGGGCTTGCCCTGGAACGGACCGACGACCAGCTCGCGGCCGTCATAAAAATAGAAGCCGGCCCAGTTCAGATCCGGCAGCGACATCCAGATCAGCGCGGCGAGGTTGGCGGCGTTGGCGATCCGGTCGCGCTCGCCGTGCAGCAGCGCCCGCGCCTGCGCCGCGAGCTGCGCGTAGAACGCCGGTTTGTCGGCCGGATCGGCGTCCGGCAAGGCGATTTCGAACATGGCGCCGATTATCGCGCGGCCGCGCCGGTCCGCGCGGCGCGGCTGACGGGCTGAGGGAATTTACCCGTGCAGAGAAGGTCTACGCCCCGTTAAAGTTCGATCCTTGCGTTCATCCGACGGAGTTTTTCGATGCGTACTCTCGTGCTCGGCGCCTGCGGCGCCGTCATCGGTGCGGCCCTGCTTGCGGGCTGCGGCAAATCCCACCAGTCGCCGGCCGCCGACGCGCCGAAGGCGCTCAGCTCCGGCGTCGACCCGGCGAATTTCGACAACGGCGTGCGCGCGCAGGACGATTTCTATCGGCACATCGACGGCACCTGGCTGAAGAAGACCGAGATTCCCGCCGACAAGTCGAACTACGGCGCGTTCACCAAGCTTGCCGACGACGCCCAACAGCACTTGCGCGAAATCATCGAAGCCGCCGCGAACCAGTCCGGCAAGAAGGCCGGTTCGGACGAACAGAAAGTCGGCGACCTGTACGCGTCGTTCATGGACCAGAAGAAAGCCGATGAACTCGGCCTGACGCCGATCGCCGGCGAACTGGCGAAGATCGACGCGCTCAAGGATCGCAGCGAACTGCCGGCGCTGCTCGCGCATCTCGATCTGATCGGCGTCGGTGCGTTTCGCAGCTACGTGGAGCCGGATGCGAAGGACTCCAGCCGTTACGTGGTTTACATCGAACAGGGCGGCACGCTGCTGCCGGATCGCGACTATTACCTGGAGAAAGGCGACAAGTTCGAAGCCGTGCGCAAGGCGTACGTCGCGCATATCGAGAAGATGCTGACGCTCGCCAAGCTGCCGGATCCGGCCGCCAACGCCAAGGCGATCATGACGCTGGAAACCAAACTCGCGCAGGCACAGTGGAACAAGGTCGATGCACGCGACGCCGACAAGACCTACAACTTCTATCAGACCACCGATCTCGGCAAGCTGACGCCGGGATTCGCGTGGTCGACGTACATCGACGGCGTCGGCGCGCAGAAGACGCCGGGCCTCGTCATCAGCGAGCCGAGCTTCTTCACGGCCTGGGACAAGACGCTGCAGTCGACGCCGCTGCCGCTGCTGAAGGTCTACCTGCAATGGCACGTGCTGTCGCATTACGCGCAGTTCCTGTCGAGCGATTTCGTCGACGAGGATTTCGCGTTCTTCGGCGCGACGCTCAACGGCATCCAGGAAAACAAGCCGCGCTGGAAGCGCGGCGTCGACCTCGAGGAGAACGCGCTCGGCGAGATGATCGGCAAGCTGTACGTCGCCAAGTACTTCCCGCCCGAAGCCAAGGCACGGATGGAAAAGCTCGTGCAGAACCTGCTCGGCGCATACAAGGAAAGCATCCAGTCGCTCGACTGGATGACCGAGGCAACCAAGAAAAAGGCGCTCGAAAAGCTCGCGACCTTCGATCCGAAGATCGGCTATCCGAAGAAGTGGAAGGATTATTCGGCGCTGGTCGTGAAGCCTGACGATCTGGTCGGCAACGTGATGCGCTCGGCCGCCGTCGAGGCCGCACGTGCGACCGCCAAGCTCGGCGGCCCGATCGATCGCGACGAATGGGACATGACGCCGCAGACCGTCAACGCGTATTACAACCCGCTGAAGAACGAGATCGTCTTTCCGGCCGCGATCCTGCAGCCGCCGTTCTTCGACATGAACGCCGAGGACGCGGTCAACTACGGCGGCATCGGTGCGGTGATCGGCCACGAGATCGGTCACGGCTTCGACGATCAAGGCTCGAAGTTCGATCCGCAGGGCAATCTCAAGAGCTGGTGGACCGACGAGGATCGCAAGAACTTCGAAGCGCGTACCAAGGCACTGATCGCGCAGTACGACGGCTACGAGGCGCTGCCGGGCCAGCACGTCAACGGCGCGTTCACGATCGGCGAGAACATCGGCGATCTCGGCGGCATGTCGATCGCGTACAAGGCCTACCATGCCTCGCTCGATGGCAAGCAGCCGCCGGTCATCGACGGCTTCACCGGCGATCAGCGTTTCTTCATCGGCTGGGCGCAGGTCTGGCGCCGCAAGTACACCGACGCGAACCTGCTGAACCGCCTGAAGTCCGACCCGCATTCGCCGTCGGAATTCCGCTGCAACGGCGTGGTGTCGAACGTGCCGGCGTTCTACACGGCGTTCGACGTCAAGGAAGGCGACAAGATGTACATCGCGCCCGACAAGCGCGTGAAGATCTGGTAGCGAGCCGGCGGGGCGGGAGCCCCGTCGCATCGAAAGCCCGCGGCGCCGGTCGGCGCCGCGGGCTTTTTCATCCGCATTTGCGCTGCGGCCGCCACGCTCTCGATAATCGCGCGGTTGCCACTGCCTTGCGGCGCCCGGTTTCCGCCGCGCGCTGCGCCTGAATGAACGATCTCGCGCTGACGCTTTCCGCCATCCTGCTGGTGCTGGTCAACGGTTTCTTCGTGGCCAGCGAATTCGCCATCGTCAAGCTGCGCATCACGCGCGCCGAGGAACTCGCCGAAAAAGGCGGACTCGTCAGCCGCACGCTGCTGAAGATCCGCAAGCGGCTCGACGCCTATCTGTCGGCGTGCCAGCTCGGCATCACGCTCGCGTCGCTCGGCCTCGGCTGGGTCGGCGAGCCGGCGTTCTCGCGGCTGGTCGCGCCGCTGCTGCACGCGGTCGGCGTCGACTCGCCGGAAGTCGTCCACAACACCTCGGTCGCGATCGCGTTCGGCGTCATTTCGTTCCTGCATATCGTGCTCGGCGAGCTCGCGCCGAAGTCGGTCGCGATCCGCCGCACCGAAACGATCTCGCTGTGGGCGGCGCTGCCGCTTTTCCTGTTCTATTGGCTGATGTATCCGTTCATCGTGATCCTCAATACCAGCGCGAACCTGGTGCTGATGACGATGCGCATGAAGCTCGAAGACGAGGGCGAGGACGCGCATTCGGCCGACGAGATCAAGAAGCTGCTGGTCGCCAGCCACCGCCACGGCGAGCTCGGTCTGGCACAGGCGCAGGCGCTGTCGCATACGCTGGAACTGCCGGAGCTGACCGCCGGCGACCTGATGCGGCCGGCGTTCGATCTCGTCGATCTCGACATCCGCGATCCGCTCGCGAGCAATCTCGCGCTGATCGCG
>DASSVA010000286.1:0-3124 GCA_035706385.1 Solimonas sp.
GGTCTCCAGCGTTTCCTGCACGCGCGGATCGAGCGTCGTGAAGATGCGCAGTCCTTCGTTGGTGAGATCCTCGTCCTTGTAGTCGTTTTCGAGCTGGCGCTTGACCAGATCGACGAACGCCGGATACCGCTCGACGCCACCGCCGCGGCCGCCGACCACGCCGAGCGGCAACTGGATGTCGGCCTGGTATTCGGCATCGGTGATCAGACCTTCGTCGCGGAAGATGCCGAGCACCAGGTTGCGCCGCGCGGTCGCGCGCTGCGGATTGCGCCGCGGGTTGTAGAACGACGGCCCCTTGACCAGACCGACCAGCAGCGCGATCTCGTGCGGACGCAGCTCGTTCAGCGGCTTGTTGAAATAGAAATGCGCGCCGAGGCCGAAGCCGTGCACGGCGCGGTTGCCGTCCTGGCCGAGGTGAACCTCGTTCAGATACGCCTCGAGAATCTCGTCCTTGCTGTAATGACTCTCCAGCAGCAGCGACATGAACGCTTCGTTGAACTTGCGCGTCCAGGTCTGCCGGCTGGTCAGGAAGAAGTTCTTGATCAGCTGCTGGGTCAGCGTGCTGCCGCCCTGCACGACGTGGCCGGCGCGCAGATTGGCGACGCTGGCGCGGAAGATCGCTTTCAGGCTGATGCCGGAATGCGAATAGAAACCATGGTCCTCGACCGCGACCAGGCCCTTCGGCAGCAGTGGCGGCACGTCGCTGAGCTTGATCAGCACGCGGTCCTCGCCCTGTTTCGGATAGATGCTGCCGATCAGCATCGGATCGAGCCGCACCAGATCGCGCGACTCGTTCTTGTCGATGTCGGTGATGTCGGTCACCACGTCGCCGCTGAAGCTGACGCTGAGCCGCTCCGGCGGCTGCACGCCGTCCCAGAAGTCGAAACCGCGCGCGTTGAGATCGACGCGCTGCGCGCCGGCGCTGTAGGTGCCGGTCATTTCCAGCCGCGCGTCCTCGCGATAACCGAGCCGCTGCAGCTCGTGCACCAGATCCCTGGCGTTCAGCGCAAGGCCGGCGTAAAGCTCCTGCGGCGCCGCATAGACCTGCGCCGGCAGCGCCCAGCGCGCGCCGGCGAAGCGGCTGCGGATTTCCTTGTCGAGCTTGATCAGGTATCCGGAGAAGAACACGCCGCCGATGCTCAGCAACAGGACGAGCACCGAGATCGCGGCGATCTTGATGGAACGGGTATTGACGGCCATAAGGGCGCAAAGTGTAGAGGATCACCTCGCGCGTCGCGACGAACATGGCCGCGGGGCCGGATTCAGTAGCTGTTAAGACGCGCAAAAAGAAAAGCCCGGCACGAGGCCGGGCTCAGTATCGTCGCTTGGGAAGTCTGAAACTCAGAAGTTGTACACGAGGCCGAGGCCGGCAACCGAGGTCTCCGGATCCGAGCCCGTGCCGGCGTCCTGCTCGTACTTGACGTAGTAGGCCTGCGCCGTCATCGCCTTGCTCAGCTTGTAATCGACGCCGAACGCCATTTCCGTGCGCTTCAGGTCGCTGATGTCGCCCTTGGTCTGACCGTACTGCGCCTTGAGCTTGAGCGCTTCGATCGAGTAGCCGGCCGAAACCAGCCAGCTCTTTTCCTTGGCATCGTCACCGCTGGTGGCGCCGGCGTTCGACTGGTCGACGCCCTGAGCGCTCTGATACAGCGCGCCGAGTTCGAGGTCGGTGATCGGCGCAACGTACACGGCCGCGCGCAAGACGTCGTACGCGATGGCCTTGGTGACCGGCGTGCCGACACCGTCGAACTTCAGGCCGCCCGGCTCGTTGCCGGCGTACGAGAGCGAGCCGTAGATCATCTTCGAGTCGTAGACGATCGATGCGTAGAACGTGTCGGCGAGACCCTTGTCGACTTCGCCGGCGTCGCCGTCGTCGACCGACGCGCGACCTTCGCCCGGCACGACCGCGGCGGTCACCGTCAGCGCGTCGAACAGCTTCGGCGTGCTGTACTGGATCATGTTGTTCTGGCGCGTTTCGCCGACCAGCAGGCCGGCGTCGTCGCCCAGCGATTCGTCGTTGAACTGGTCGATCTTCTCGCCCGCCTTCTTGACCGGCGTGTCGTACTTGCCGAACTGGACCGTACCGAAACCGCCCTTCAGGCCGACGAAGATGTTGCGTTCCGAGAACGGCGAGCCTTCCGAACCATCCGGGTCGATGCCGTATTCGAGCTGGTAGATGATCTTCAGATCACCGAGGCCGAGATCCTGATCGCCCTTGAAGCCGAGGCGCGACGAGTTGTTGTTGTCCTTGAAGACCCAGGTGTTGTCCGTGTACTTCTTGTCGAGGCCGATCTCATCCTTCTGGCTTTCGAGGCCGACGTTGAACTTGCCGTAGACCTTGACGTCCGCGAAAGCCGCGGACGGAATCGCGAAGATGGCCCCCACAGCTATCGCAAGCAGATTCTTGTTCACGCAAACATCTCCTTCAGAACTGACGATTGAGTAATGACGCAGGACTTGCATCGCAGGAACAGCCGCAACCCCCTGCAGCTACGGCACCGCGGCGCCGGTTCTGTTGATGGCTCTGCGGACGCGGCGAAGTATGGAGAGCGGTCGTGAATCAACCTTTGCAGATGGATGACGTTTAAATGACGAAGCCCCGGGCGGGGCCGGGGCGTCGTTTCATGCAGGATGGCGGCGGTGTCGTCGCACTGCCGTCGGTGGCTGCGATGCCATCAGGGCTGCTCGCCGAGCCAGCGCAGGAACTCGCGACGCTCGTCCGGGCTCGCCTGCTTCCACCACCCCTTCATCAGGCCGAGCCAGTCGCGATCGGCGGTCACGGCCGCATCCGGCTGTGCCGGCGCACTCGGCGCAGCGGCCGCCTTCGGTGCCGCCGGAGCCGGCGGCGGGATCGCGAGCGGCTGCACCACGGCGCGCTTGCCGTCGCCGCCCGGCGCGGCCGATACCAGTGTCGTGTCGCCGGTCACCTGCGCGATCACACCGCTCTTGAACGCGACGCCGCTGTCGGTCGACGCGGTGCGCGCGCCAGTGGTCCTGTCGTCGACCCAGCCGTGGAAATTCTGCGCGAGCTGCCTGGCATCGTCGTAGGTGCCCGGATGCGCATAGTCGATGCGGTACTCGTGACCGGCCTGTGCATCGATCGTGAACAGCGCAGGATTGCGCG
>DASSVA010000287.1:0-4206 GCA_035706385.1 Solimonas sp.
CGCCGCGAAGGTTTTCGTCGTATCGGTCGTCATCGCCTGCGCGGCGATCCAGACCTCGGCGTTGAGGCCGTTGCGCCGCGCGAAATCCTCGCTGCACAGCACCGCCGCGGCGGCGCCGCAGGTCGGCGGGCAGGCCATCAGCCGCGTCATCACGCCGGGCCACACGGCCGGTGCCGCCATCACGTCCTCGACCGTCACTTCCTTGCGGAACAGCGCGAGCGGATTGTTCGCGGCGTGGCGGCTGGCTTTCGCGCGGATCTTCGCGAACGTTTCCAGCCTGGTGCCGTACTGCTGCATGTGCGCGAGACCGGCGCCGCCGAAGAAGCGCAGCGCGAGCGGCACTTCGCTGTTGCCGACCAGTTCGTCGGCCGCCGCGTCGAAGCGTTCGAACGGACTCGGGCGGTCGCCGAACGCCGACTTCAGCGCGCCCGGCGTCATCTGCTCGAAGCCGAGCGCGAGCACGCATTCCGCGGCGCCCGAGGCGATCGCCTGGCGCGCGAGGAACAGCGCGGTCGAACCGGTCGAGCAGTTGTTGTTGACGTTGACGACCGGAATGCCGGTCATGCCGACCTCGTACAGCGCGCGCTGGCCGGCGGTCGAATCGCCGTAGACATAGCCGACGTAAGCTTGCTGGATCCGCTCGTAACCGATGCCGGCGTCGGCGAGCGCGGCCTGTGTCGCCGCGGCGGCCATCACCGGATACGGATCGCTGGCGCCCGGCTTGGCGAACGGGATCATGCCGACACCGGAAACGAGAACTTTTCGACTCATGAGCGGAAATTCCATCTGTAGGGATTGAACGGCGGGCGAGCTTGTCGCGCACGCCCGGCCGGCTTGACGCTGAGCGCCATTATAGTCGCCGCGGCGCGCACGGATTCCGGACATCAATGATCGCCAGCGTTGATTAACAAGTCTGCCGGTCCTACGATGCCGGCGCGGATGCGATGCGCCTGCCTTGAATTCACACGGTGCGTCGCCTAGCGTAGATAAGGTCGGTATCGCGCCGACGGAGTTTCACAGCAAGGAGATGCGGCAGATGACGGACTTGATGCGTGAAGCGTGCCTGATCGACGGTCAGTGGCTGACTGCCGACAAATGGATCGACGTCGACGATCCGGCGACCGGCGAACGCATCGGCCGCGTGCCGCGCTGCGGCGGCGCGCAGACGCAGCAGGCGATAGCCGCCGCCGAACGCGCGATGGGGCCGTGGGCGAAACGCCCGGCGAAAGAGCGCGCCGCGATCCTGCGCCGTTATTTCGATCTGATCATGGCGAACCAGGATGCGCTCGCCGCGCTGCTGACGCGCGAGCAGGGCAAGCCGCTGAGCGAAGCGCGCGGCGAGATCGCGTACGCCGCCGCGTTCATCGAATGGTTCGCCGAGGAAGCCAAGCGCACCTACGGCGACGTGCTGCCGAGCCACGCGGCGGACAAGCGCATCGTCGTGCTCAAGCAGCCGATCGGCGTCGTCGCGGCGATCACGCCGTGGAATTTCCCGGCGGCGATGATCACGCGCAAGATCGGCCCGGCGCTCGCCGCCGGCTGCGGCGTCGTGCTCAAGCCCGCGTCGCAGACGCCGTTCAGCGCACTCGCGCTCGGCGTGCTCGCGCAGCAGGCCGGTCTGCCCGACGGGCTGCTCAACATCGTCACTGGCAGCGCCGCCGAGATCGGCGACGTGCTGACGGCGAGCGAGACCGTGCGCAAGCTGTCGTTCACCGGCTCGACCGAAGTCGGCGCGCGGCTCTACGCGCAGAGCGCGCCGTCGATCAAGAAGCTCAGCCTCGAACTCGGCGGCAACGCGCCGTTCATCGTCTTCGACGACGCCGATCTCGACGCCGCCGTCGCCGGCGCGATGCAGTCGAAATTCCGCAATGCCGGCCAGACCTGCGTCTGCGCGAACCGCATCTACGCGCAGGCCGGCATCTACGGCACGTTCGTCGAAAAGCTCGCGGCGGCGACCGCGAAACTGAACGTCGCGCCGGGCGCCGAAGCCGGTTCCGAGATCGGTCCGCTGATCGACGACAAGGCGGTCGCCAAGGTGCGCGAGCACATCGACGACGCGCTCGCGCACGGCGCGCACGTCGTCACCGGCGGCAAGCCGCACGCGCTCGGCGGCCGGTTCTTCACGCCGACCGTGCTCGCCAACGTCACGCAGGATTCGGCGATCGCGCGCGAGGAGACGTTCGGTCCGGTCGCACCGGTATTCCGCTTCGAAACCGAGGACGAGGTGATCGCGATGGCGAACGACACGCCGTTCGGGCTCGCATCGTATTTCTACGCGCGCGACCTCGGCCGCGTCTGGCGCGTCGCCGAACGGATCGAGGCCGGCATCGTCGGCGTCAACACCGGCCTGATCTCGACCGAACTCGCGCCGTTCGGCGGCGTCAAGCAGTCCGGCCTCGGCCGCGAAGGTTCGCGCTATGGCATCGACGACTATCTGGAGCTGAAGTACGTCTGCCTGAGCATCTGAGAAAAAAGACGCGCCCGCTTTTCGCGGACAGCAAAAAGGGCGGAGCCGCGAAGCTCCGCCCTTTTTTGTTTGATCAGCCGTTGACGTCGACGACGACGCGACCGCGGATCTTGCCGGCGACGATGTCCTGGCCGGCCTGGATCGCGCCGCCGAGCCCGACCAGCGTGCTGATCGCTTCCAGCTTCGACGCATCGAGATCGCTGGCGAGGCGCGCCCAGGCTTTCTCGCGAACCGCGAGCGGCGCCATCACGCTGTCGATGCCGAGCAGCGAGACGCCGCGCAGGATGAACGGCGCGACCGACGCCGGGAAGTCCATGCCCTGCGCGAGACCGCAGGCCGCGACGAAGCCGCCGTAACGCGTCTGCGCGCAGGCGTTGGCGAGCGTGTGGCTGCCGACGCAGTCGACGACGCCGGCCCAGCGTTCCTTCTGCAGCGGCTTGCCGGCCGCCGACAGCGTGTTGCGGTCGACGATGTCGGTCGCGCCGAGCGATTTCAGGTAATCGGCTTCACCGGCCTTGCCCGACGACGCGACGACCTTGTAGCCGCGCTTGGCGAGCAGGGCGATCGCGACGCTGCCGACGCCGCCGGTCGCGCCGGTGACGAGGACTTCGCCGGCTTCCGGCTTGACGCCGTGGCTGACCAGCGCTTCGACGCAGAGGCTCGCGGTGTAGCCGGCGGTGCCGATCGCCATCGCCTGCTTGGCGGTGAACGCGGACGGCAGCTTGATCAGCCACTCGGCGTTGACGCGCGCCTTCTGCGCGAGGCCGCCCCAATGGCCTTCGCCGACGCCCCAGCCGTTCAGCACGACGCGATCGCCGACCTTGAAGCGGTCGCTGCTGCTGGCTTCGACGACACCGGCGAAGTCGATGCCGGGCACCATCGGAAACTTGCGGACGACCGGCGATTTTCCGGTGATCGCGAGACCGTCCTTGAAGTTGATCGTCGAGTATTCGACCTTCACGGTCACCGCCGCGTCGGGCAGCTGCGACTCGTCGATGTCGGTGACGGCGACGGACTGCGCGGATTCGTTCTTGGTGATGAGCAGGGCTTTGAACATGCTGGTCCTATCAGGCGCGGTGCGGATTGACGTGAGGCCGGCGATGATAACGTAATCGCGACGGTCTGATAATCAACAGCGATGTTGTATCGTGATGCATGCCGGTCGTCTGCCCGCATGGAACGGTTCCACGGGCGACGCGGGCTGGCGCCAAAGCCGCTGACACGGGGCTGATCGGCGGATGTCACTTACAGCAAATTCGGATAGCATCGCAAGACTATTCCGCTTGGGGACTGCATTGAAGAAAAAGACGAGCATCAGGCCGCGGCGCCGGCGTGACCCCGACGGGACCCGCATGGCGATTCTCGAGGCGGCGGGCACCTTGCTCGCCAAGGACGGTCCCGAAGGACTGAGCGTGTCGCAGGTCGCGCAGCTTGCCAAGGTCAATCGCGGTACCGCCTACCAGCATTTCCAGACGCGCGAGCAGCTGGTCGATGCGACCACCGTCTGGGTCAGCGAGCAGCTCTGCCAGGCCGTGTTCGGCAAGACCGCCGCGGGCAAGAGCGCCGACGGCAAACTGACGGCGGAGGAGCAGGCACGGCTCGCCGATCCGCGCGGCGGCGTCGTCGAGCACATGGCGCGGTTCGCGATGGCCAATCCGGAACTCGGACGCGCGTGGTTGTTCCATGTGCTGAGCTCGCCGCAGCCGGCGAACGATCCGTTCTGGAAACTGTATCGCCAG
>DASSVA010000288.1:0-10563 GCA_035706385.1 Solimonas sp.
AGGACGTCGGCACCACGCTGTCGGTGACGCCGCAGATCAGCGGTGAAGGCAATACCGTCAAGCTCAAGCTCAGCCTCGAAATCTCCGGTATCGCCAGCGGCGCGGCCGGCTCGTCGAACCTGATCACCAACAAGCGCACGCTGAGCAATGTCGTCGGCATGGAAAGCGGCCAGATCCTGGTGATCGGCGGCCTGATCGACGATCAGATCCAGACGCAGCGCAGCGCGATTCCGCTGCTCGGCGACATTCCGTTGTTCGGCGCGCTGTTCCGCAGCACCTCGATCAAGAAATCCAAGCAGAACCTGATGCTGTTCATCCGGCCGACGATCCTGCGCCGCACCGAGGACATCGATTACTACTCGCGCAAGAAATATGCCGTCGTGCAACAGAGCCTGATCGATGCCGCGAACTCCGTCGGCGGCAAAGGCAATCCGTTGCTGCAGCCCTACGACAAGATTCTCAACGACAATCCGCCACCGCCGCCAGCCAGCAGCAGCACGCAGCCGATCCTGCCGCCGATGGCGCCCGCGCCGAGCGTCGACGAGTCCACGGTCGCGCCCGGACCGGACAAGCCGGCCGCCGACACAGAGACTGCGCCTGCGACATCCCCAGGACAGGCTACCGAACCGGCAGCATCGCAAGTCGAGGCGCCGCAGCCGAACTGATCATGGAAGCAGGGTTCAGGCGTCCGCCGTTCACGTTCGCAAAACGGCATGGGCTGATCGTCACCGAGGATCGCGGCGATCACGTGCTGGCCGTCGCGCGGCCGGGCATCGCGATCGATGCGGTGCAGGAGACGCGCCGCTTCGTCGGCCGGCCGCTGCGCTTGCAATCGGTTTCGCCGCAGGAATTCGATGCGCTGCTGTCGCGCACTTACGAAGGCCAGACCGCGGCGACGGCGAGCCTGATGGACCGCCTGCAGGACGACGACGCCGATCTCGATGCGCTGGCGCTGGCACTGCAGGACAGCCAGGATCTGCTCGAATCCGATGACGACGCGCCGGTCATCAAGTTCATCAACGGCCTGCTCGTCGAGGCGATCCGCGAGAACGCGTCCGACATCCACATCGAAAGCTTCGAGTCGCGTCTGCAGATCCGCTTCCGCGTCGACGGCGTGCTGCGCGAAGTGATGGCGCCGCCGCGCCAGCTCGCGCCGCGACTGGTGTCGCGCATCAAGGTCATGGCCAAGCTCGACATCGCCGAGAAGCGCCTGCCGCAGGACGGCCGCATCTCGCGCGCGTTCGGCGGCCGCAAGGTCGACGTGCGCGTCTCGACGATTCCGACCGGCGTCAATCAGGAACGCGTGGTGATGCGCATCCTCGACAAGCAGGCCGAGAAGATCGATCTCGAACACCTCGGCCTCGACGAAATCTCGATCACCGCGCTCAAGCGCATCATCCATCACCCGTATGGCATCCTGCTGGTGACCGGCCCGACCGGTTCGGGCAAGACCACGACGCTGTATTCGGCGCTGTCGGTGCTGAACGACCACTCGCGCAACATCATGACGGTCGAGGATCCGATCGAGTACTACGTCGACGGCGTCGGCCAGACGCAGGTCAACACCAAGGTCGAGATGACGTTCGCGCGCGGCCTGCGCGCGATCCTGCGCCAGGACCCGGACGTCGTGATGATCGGCGAAATCCGCGATCTGGAAACCGCGCAGATCGCCGTGCAGGCGTCGCAGACCGGCCACCTCGTGCTGTCGACGCTGCACACCAACACCGCGGTCGGCGCCGTCACGCGCCTGCGCGACATGGGCGTCGAACCGTACCAGCTGTCGTCGTCGCTGATCGGCCTGATGGCGCAGCGTCTGGTCCGCACGCTGTGCAAGCACTGCAAGGAACCGTACGACGCGACACCGGCCGAGAAGGAACAGCTCGCGCTCGATCCGGCGCAGCCGCTGACGCTGCACAAGCCGGTCGGCTGCCCGCTGTGCCGCCATACCGGCTATCTCGGCCGCAGCGGCGTGCACGAAGTGATCGAAGTCGATCGCACGCTCGAATCGATGATCCACGACAACGCCTCGGAGCAGCAGCTCGAAGCCTATGCCCGCACGCAAAGCCCCGGCATCCTGCAGTCCGGCCGCAACAAGGTCATCGCCGGCCAGACGACACTGCGCGAAGTGCTGCGCGTGACGATCGAGGATTGAATGTTCGTGAGGAGTGAGGCGTGAGGCGTGAGGTGAAAAAGCCATGCGGCCGTCCGCTTGAGTCGCGCACCAGCGCCTCACGCCTCACGCCTCACGCCTCACGCTAAATGGCCGCTTACGAATACAGCGCGCTCGACGCTCAGGGCCGGCAGAAGAAAGGCCTGATCGAAGGCGATACGCCGCGCCACGCGCGACAGTTGCTGCGCGATCGCGGCCTGACGCCGCTGGACGTCGCGCAGGTTGCCGAATCGCGCAGCGGCGGCGGCTCGTTCCTGAATCGCGGCGGCGCGAGCATCAGCACCGCCGAACTGTCGCTGTTCACGCGCCAGCTGGCGATTCTCGTGCGTTCCGGTCTGCCGCTCGACGAAGCGCTGACCGCGGTTTCCGAGCAGAGCGAGAGCAAGCGCGTCAAGCGCATCGCGCTCGGCGTGCGTGCCGGCGTCATCGAAGGCAATGCCCTCGCCCATTCGCTGAACCAGTTCCCGAACGCGTTCCCGCCGCTGTTCCGCGCAACCGTCGAAGCCGGCGAACAGTCCGGCAAGCTCGACAACATCCTCGAACGACTCGCCGATTACGTCGAGCGCCGTCAGCAGCTGCAGTCGCGCGTCAGCCTCGCGCTGATCTATCCGGTGATCCTCACGGTCGTCGCGATCGGCGTCGTCGTCGCGCTGCTGACCTATGTCGTGCCGCAGGTCGTCGGCGTATTCGACAGCATCGGCGCGCAGCTGCCGCTGCTGACGCGCGCGCTGATCGCACTGTCGAACTTCCTGCGCGAATGGGGCATCTGGCTGCTGATCCTGATCGCGATCGGCGTGTTCGTCTTCGCACGCATGATGCGGGCGACGCCGTTCAAGCGGCGCGTGCACGCGTTCATGTTGCGCCTGCCGCTGGTCGGACGGCTGACGCGCGGCAGCAACACCGGGCGCTTCACGCGTACGCTCGGCATCCTGTTCGGTTCCGGCGTGCCGATTCTCGACGCGATGCGGATCGGCACCCAGGTCGTCAGCAATCTGCCGATGCGCGAGGCGATCGACGAAGCCGCGATCAAGGTCCGCGAAGGCGCCGGGCTGTCGCGTTCGCTGGCCGCCAGCAAGCTGTTCCCGCCGATCACCGTTCACTTGATCGCCAGCGGCGAATCGTCCGGCCGCCTCGACGAGATGCTCGACCGCTCGGCGGAGAATCAGGAACGCGAAGTCGAGATGCTGGTGCAGACCACGGTCAGCATCTTCGAACCGGCGCTGATCGTCGGCATGGGCGGCATCGTGCTGCTGATCGTGCTGGCGATCCTGGTGCCGATCTTCGACTTGAACGATCTGGTCAAGTAAGCAGGCCGCGCGCCACCGCGCCGAGCAGGCCGGCCTGCGGATGCGTGATCGCGAGCACCGCCACGCGCTTCAGCAGCGGCTCGAAACGGCCTTTGGCCTCGAAACGCGAACGCAATGCGCCGCGCTGCAGCCACGTCAGCAGCTTCTGCGTGATGCCGCCGGCCAGATAGACGCCGTCCCAGGCGCCGTGCATCAGCACCGCGTCGCCGGCGAAACCGCCGAGCAGTTCGCAGAACAGCGCGACGCAGCGTGCGCAAAGACCGTCCGGCATCGCCGCGGCCTGCATGCTGATCTGCTCCGGCGTCGTCAGCTCCGGCGCCTCGCCTTCGACCGCGCAGACCGCGCGATACAGATTGAGCAAACCCTGTCCGGACAGCAGCCGCTCCGCGGACACGCGCGGATAGTCGCGCCACAGCGCTTCGAGCAATCGCAGCTCGTAAGGTGTCGCCGGCGTGAACCCGACGTGGCCACCTTCGGTTTCGATCACCAGCGGCTCGCCGTGGCGCAGCATCAGGCCGCCGACGCCGAGGCCAGTGCCCGGTCCGAGCACGACGTAATGGCCGTCGCGCCGCTCGCTCGCCAGCGCTTCGCCGTCACCACCGATCGCGACGACATCCTCGCGACTCAGATGCGGCACGGCGTGCGCGACCGCCGCGAAATCGTTGATCAGTTGCAGCGAATCGAGATCGAGTTCGGTCTGCAGCGCGCGAATCGAAAAAGCCCAGGGATTGTTGGTGATCTTGATGTCGTCGCCGGTGACCGGCGACGCGACGGCGAACACGCCGCGGCGGACCGCGTGCTGTCCGGACTGCGCCAGATAGTCGCGTGCCGCCGCCGCCAGCGTCGGATACGCCGCCGCTCGCAGCTCGCGAACGGCACGCAGCCGTGGACGCCCCGACGCATCGGCTTCGGCGAGCGCGAAACGGGCGTTGGTGCCACCGATGTCGGCGACGAGAAAACCAGGCGTGATCGTCATGACGGAAAATCGCGGAGAGCCAGCGCCGATTCTAACGAGAGCGCACGCACGACCGGATGCGCCGGTGAGCGCTCAGGCAAGCTGTGCGGCGGCGGGCGGAAATTCCGGCAGCGCATCGGCGAGCAGCGCCGCGATCCGGCACGGCACGTCGTTCTCGACTTCGCGCAGCGCGACGCGGATCGCCGCGAGAAACGCCTGCGCATCAGCACTGCCGTGCGATTTGATGACGATGCCGTTGACGCCGACGAAGCTCGCGCCGTTGTAGTTGCGCGGATCCATGCGCTTGCCGAGCGCCTTCAGCGCCGGCATCGCCGCGAGCGCGGCCATCTTCGTGAACGCCGAGCGCGTGAATTCCTGCTTGATGAAGTGATAGATCAGCTTGGCGACGCCCTCGCCGGTCTTCAGCGCGATGTTGCCGGTGAAGCCGTCGCAAACGACGACGTCGACATCGCGCAGGAACACGCCGTCACCCTCGATGAACCCGACGTAGTTGAGCTTCGACGCCTGCAACAGCTGCGCGCTCTGCTTGATGACCTCGTTGCCCTTGATCTCTTCCTCGCCGATGTTCAGCAGCGCGACTTTCGGTTGCGCGATGTCGTAGATCGCGGTCACCAGCGCCGAGCCCATGACGGCGAACTGGAACAGTTGCTCGGCGTTGCACTCGGCGTTGGCGCCGAGATCGAGCATGTGCACGTGGCCGTTCATCGACGGGATCGGCGAAATCATCGCCGGACGGTCGATGCCCTTGAGCGTCTTCAGCACGAACTTCGCGGTGGCCATCAACGCGCCGGTGTTGCCGGCGCAGACCACCGCATGCGCGCGACCGTCGCGAACCAGGTTGATCGCGACGCGCATCGACGAATCTTTCTTGTTGCGCAGCGCTTTCGACGGCGATTCATCCATCGCCACCACTTCGCTGGCGTGCTGCAGGCTGATGCGCAGCAGCGTTCCGGTCGACGGCTTGCGCGACTTCAGCGCGGCCGAAAGCTGATCGTGATCACCGACCAGGATCAGTTGCAGGACCGGAAATTCCGCCAACGCGAGAAGAGCGGCGTCCACGGCCATGTTCAGGCCGTGATCGCCGCTCATCGCGTCGATCGCCAAAACGACGGGAGCCGTGGCGGTCATGCCGACGGCGCAGTCCCCGACAGACCTTACTCGCCGGTGTCGGCGGTGGCCGGGCTGGTGTCGATGACCTTCTTGCCGCGATAGAAACCGTCGGCCGTCACGTGGTGACGGCGATGCGTCTCGCCCGAGGTCGGATCGGTCGACAGCGCCGGCGCGGTGGCCTTGTTCTTCCAGTGGGCGTGGCGGTGGCCACGCTTGGCGCGGGACTTCTTGGAATCTTGGACTGCCATGTTCAACTCCGTCGGGCGTCTGCCCTGACTCTATTTGCCTAAGCGTTCTTTCAGTGCCGCGAACGGGTTCGCTTCCCGGCGGACGGCGGCGTCCTCGCCTTTCGGTCCGGTCGACGCCTGCACCGCATTTTCGCACGATTCGCAACGCGGCAGCATCGGCAGCGCCAGCAGGACTTCGTCTTCGACGATCTCCTGCAGCGGCAAGCGGTCATCCTGCACGCGATACGGGTCCGCCTCGTGCAAGACGGCCTGTTCGTCCTCTTCGGTATGCACCAGCCGCAGGTCGACATCGACATGCAGCGGCCACGTCATGCGCGCCTCGCAGCGCACGCAGCTCAGCGCCAGGTCGCCGTCGATCGTGCCTTGCAGCGATTCACGACCGCGCGCCTTGTGCGCCTGCAACTGCACCCGCAACGCGCCGGCATCGTCGGCCAGCGCGGCGCACAAACGCGCCAGGCTGCGCAGCGCCAGCTCGCCGCTGTACGCTTGCCGCTGCGTCAGCGCCGAGGAGGCCGTCACACTCTGCGGAATCGGCATTCCTGCCCCGGCTCCGAAAAAGGCCGCGCAGCATAGTCAGACACCCTTCAAAAGTCAAAAGAATCAATGGCTAAATCTTTACACCCGGCATCGATGCGCGAGCGATCGCAAACGCCGCTGGTGCTCGCCTCCGGCTCGCGCTACCGCGCCGGGCTGCTGGCGCGGCTGCACGTCGACTTCATCGCCGAAGCATCGAGCGTCGACGAAACCGCGCATGCCGGCGAAGACGCCGCCGCGCTGACGCAGCGGCTCGCGCAGGCCAAGGCGCAGGCCTTGCGCGCCCGATATCCGGACCACTGGATCATCGGTTCCGACCAGGTCGCCGCACTCGACCGGCAGATTCTCGGCAAGCCGGGCAGCATCGAAGGCGCGTGCGCGCAACTCGCCGCGTGCTCCGGCCGCGACGTTCGCTTCTTCACAGCGGTCGCGCTGCTGCGCGGCACGGCCATTCATCACGCGCTCGACGTCACGACGGTCCGCTTCCGCACGCTGAGCGCGGACGAAATCGAGCGCTACGTGGCGACCGAGCCGGCGCTCGACTGCGCCGGCAGCTTCAAGTGCGAGGGATACGGCATCAGCCTGTTCGACGCGATCGAGACACGCGACCCGACCGCGCTGATCGGCTTGCCGCTGATCAGCGTTCGCCGCCTGCTGTCGCAGGTGGGACTGCCGCTGCCCTAGCTTCGCGCAGCCAGCGCGGCAGATCACCGACGCGCTCCAGCAGCGCGTGCGCGCCGGCCTGCAGCAGGCGCTGCGGCGCATGGACGCCGCAGGTCACGCCGACCGCCGGCATGCCGATCGCGGCCGCCATCGCCACGTCGTATTCGGTGTCGCCGATCATCAACGCCTGATCGGCGTCCAGACCTTCGTCGGCGAGCAGTTCGCGCAGCATCAGCGGATCGGGCTTCGACGCGGTTTCGTCGGCGGTACGCGACGCGACGACGAGATCGCGAATCCCGACATGGTGTGCCAGCGAACGGTCGAGACCGCGCCGGCTCTTGCCGGTCGCGATCGCCAGGCGCAAGCCGTCGCCATGCAGATCGCGCAAAGCGTCGAGCGCGCCGGCGAACAACGGCGCTTCGCCGGCGCCTTCGGCGAGCCACTGCGCGCGATAACTGTCGAGCAGACGGCGCAGATGGCCGAGGTCGGCGTCCGGATACAGCCGCAGCAGCGCGTCGTTGAGGCCGAGGCCAATCAGCTCGCCGATCGCCTGATCGCTGCGCGGCGGCAGCTTCAGCGCGGTGATCGCCCGCTGCATCGCGCCGACGATCTGCGCGGCGGAATCGGCCAGGGTTCCGTCCCAATCGAATATGACGAGCTTGATCTGTTGCATGGAGAAAAGCGTCAACCACAGATTACACAGATGAAAAACACAAGCTTCGCCATTCAATCTGTGGAATCTGTGAAATCTGTGGTTTTCTTTTTCGTGGTTTGCGTCAACGCCCACGCGGCAGCTTGTCGAGCAGCGCGCGCAATTCGTCCGGCAGCGGCGCGGTGACGATCAGCTTGCCGAACGCGCCGTCGGCATCGAACTTCAGGAAGTGCGAATGCAGGAACAGCCGCTTGAGCCCGAGTTCGCGCAGCGGCCGGTTGTCGTCGCGCTCGCCGTATTTGGTATCGCCGGCGACCGGATGGCCGAGCGCGAGCGCGTGAACACGAATCTGGTGCGTGCGGCCGGTGAAGATCTGCACTTCACACAGCGTCGCATCGCGATAGCGGCTTTTCGGCGAGAAGCGCGACTTCGATGGCTTGCCGTCTTCCTCGTCGACCTGCACGCGGCGGTCGCCCGGCAGGCTGCGTTTGACCAGCGCGGCATCGACGTCGCGGTCTTCGCCGCGCCATTTGCCGTGCAGCAGCGCGAAATAGCGCTTTTCGGCTTCGCTGTTCTTCAGCGCTTTCTGGCCGCGCAACAGCGCCGGCCGGCTTTTCGCAAGCAGCAGGACGCCGCTGGTGTCGCGATCGAGCCGGTGCACGAGCTCGATGAATTCGTATTTGTTCCACGCGCGCACCGCTTCGATCACGCCGTACGGCACGCCGCTGCCGGCATGCGCGGCGAAGCCGGCCGGCTTGGCGATCGCCAGATAATGCTCGTCCTCGTGGATGATCGCGGCGCGCAGCACGTTCAGCACCGCATCCGGCGGACGTGCGATCTGCGCCTTGTCGGCGGCGCGCACCGGCGGAATGCGGACTTCGTCGCCTTTGGCGAGTTTTCGCTCCGGCTTGGCACGGCCGCCGTTGACGCGCACCTGGCCCGATCTCAAGAGCTGATAGACGTGCGATTTCGGCACGCCAGATAATTGTTTCAGAAGGAAATTATCGATCCGCTGACCGTCGTCGCCGGCGCCGGCCGTGACATATCTGACTTGTGGACGATCTTGTGTCAAAATACCGGCTTCCGTTGATTCAGGACGAAATTTTCCGTTCGCGAATCGGCGGTTACGGAAGAAAAATGAGATGCAGGGCGCAGCGTCATTGTACCAGCCCCCGCATCCACTCCGAATTCCAAACGCCTGCGCGCAGTTCTGCGCCCCGGCTTTGATCTGAAACCAGCACCGCGCAAAGCTGCGCCGGGGAGACTCCATGACGATTCGCGAACCACGCCAGACCTGGCGCCGGATCCGGGACGAGTCCGCCGCCGATGGCTGCTGCGCATCACAGGACTTTTCACATGAAACGCATCTTGATCAATGCCACGCAGCGCGAGGAGCTGCGCGTGGCCATTGTCGACGGGCAGAAGCTTCAGGACCTTGATATCGAGACGGCCGCCCGCGAACAGAAAAAAGGCAACGTTTACAAAGGTCGCATCACCCGCGTCGAGCCCTCGCTCGAAGCCTGCTTCATCGACTACGGCGCCGAGCGCCACGGTTTCCTGCCGGTCAAGGAAATCGCCAAGTCGTACTTCAAGGAAGGCAAATCCGGCGGCAATCTTCGCGAGCAGCTCGAAGAAGGTCAGGAAATCATTGTCCAGGTCGAAAAGGAAGAACGCGGCAACAAGGGCGCCGCGCTGACGACTTTCATCTCGCTGGCCGGCCGTTATCTGGTGCTGATGCCGAACAACCCGAAGGCCGGCGGCGTGTCGCGCCGCGCCGAGGGCGACGAGCGCGAAGAAGCCAAGGAAGTGCTCGACAAGCTGCAGATTCCGGACGGCATGGGCGTCATCATCCGTTCGAACGGCGTCGGCCGCACGCTCGAAGAAATCCAGTGGGACGCGAACTATCTCGCCGAAATCTGGGCGGCGATCGAGAAGGCCGCGGCCGAGCGCAAGGGCGCGTTCCTGATCTATCAGGAAAACAACATCATCCTGCGCGCATTGCGCGATTATCTGCGTGCCGACATCGGCGAAGTCGTCATCGACAACGCCGAAGTCTACGAGCAGGCGCGCACGCACATGGAGCACGTCAGCCCGCAGAATCTCGCGCGGCTGAAGCTGTACAAGGACGAGATTCCGCTGTTCTCGCGCTACCAGATCGAATCGCAGATCGAACTCGCGCACGAGCGTCACGTGCGACTGCCGTCGGGCGGCTCGATCGTCATCGATCCGTCGGAAGCGCTGACCGCGATCGACATCAACTCGGCGAAGGCGACCGGCGGCGGCAGCATCGAGGACACCGCGTTCAACACCAACCTCGAAGCGGCTGACGAAATCGCCCGCCAGCTGCGCCTGCGCGACCTCGGCGGCCTGATCGTCATCGACTTCATCGACATGAATTCGTCGAAGAACCAGCGCGAAGTCGAGAAGCGTCTGGAGCAGGCCGTGGAAATGGATCGCGCGCGCATCCAGCTCGGCAAGATCTCGCGTTTCGGCCTGCTCGAACTGTCGCGCCAGCGCCTGCGCCCAAGCCTCGGCGAACACACCCAGGTGCCGTGCCCGCGCTGCAGCGGCCGCGGCCACATCCGCAGCGTCGAATCGCTGGCGCTGTCGGTGCTGCGCCTGATCGAGGAGGAGGCGATGAAGGACCGCACGGCGCGCGTGATCGCGCAGCTGCCGGTCGACGTCGGCACCTTCCTGCTCAACGAAAAGCGCCTCGCCGTGCGTGAGATCGAAGCGCGCTATCGCACCTACATCACCCTGGTGCCGAATCCGTCGCTGCACACGCCGAACTACGAGATTCGTCGTGTCCGCGCCGATCATCTGCAGCAGGACAACAACAACAGCATCAGCTATCAGCTCGCCCAGGATTTCGACGCCAAGGCGCAGGAAGACCTCGGCAAGAC
>DASSVA010000289.1:0-12334 GCA_035706385.1 Solimonas sp.
CTGACCGTCGACGTGACGGTGACCGAGGACTTCACCGGCGCGATCGCCGACTCGATCAACTACACCGTGCAGAACATGCGCAACCTGGTCGGCACGATCACGTCGACCTCGGACGACGTCGCCAAGGCGGCCTCGGGCACGCAGGACACCGCGCTGAAGATGAGCGCCGCGTCCGAACGGCAGGCACGCGAAGTCACCGCCGTGACCAGCACGATCGCCGCGACCTCGCAGTCGATGCAGCAGGTCGCCAGCCAGGCCGAACGCCTCTCGCAGCAGGCGCAGCAGTCGGTGCAGATCGCCCACGACGGCGCCGACACGGTGAACCGCACGATTCTCGGCATGAGCGCGCTGCGCGAGCAGATCCAGGACACGTCGAAGCGCATCAAGCGGCTCGGCGAATCGTCGCAGGAAATCGGCAACATCATCGAGTTCATCAACGACATCGCCGAACAGACCAACACGCTGGCGCTGAACGCGTCGATCCAGGCGGCGATGGCCGGCGAAGCGGGCCGCGGTTTCGCGGTGGTCGCCGACGAAGTCCAGAAACTCGCCGAACGCGCCGCGACCGCGACGCGCCAGATCGAAACCCTGGTCATGACGATTCAGGCCGATACGCAGGAAGCGATCACCTCGATGGAGCGCTCGACGCACAACGTCGTGACCGGCGCGAAGAGCGCCGAAGAGGCCGGTCAGGCGCTGACCAAGGTCGAAAGCTCGTCGCAGGACCTGTCGAAACTGATCGCCGAGATCGCCGACTCCGCACGCAACCAGTCGGCCGCGGCGACGCGGATCGCCGGCACGATGCAGGTCATTCGTGACATCGCCGTGCAGACTTCCGGTTCGGCGAGCCAGACCGCGCAGGCGGTCGGCAACCTGAACTCGATGTCCGAAAAGCTCCGCGAATCGGTCGCCGGCTTCACGCTGCCGCAATAGAGCGCGCGAAAAAGACAGCGCAACGCATCCATAACCCGGCCCCAGCGCCGGGTTTTTTGGGTTTTACGGTCACTGTCAGATACCCCCGGAACTGGTAAAAAGCGCAGGTGAACCGCTTGCTTGCACCGGTATTGCAGCACCACTTACCATTTGCCCCCTTTCGCGCCCACGCGGCGCCCGTGCGGCCCGCGGCCGCCGAACCGAATTCGCCATCTTTCGAGGACTTTGCATGAGCTTTCAGGCCGATCTTGAGAAGCTGTTCGGGCTCAAAGACATTTCGTACAAATACGAACTGTCGAAAGCCGAACTTTTTCATGAAGCGATCGCCAACGACCGCGGCCGCGTGCGGCGCGACGGCCCCGACAACGAGCAGAAAGCGTTTCCGACCAAGCTGGGCGTCGACGGTCCGCTGGTCTATTACACCGATCCGGACTGCACCGGCCGCCGCACCAAGGACACCTACGCGGTCAACTGGCCGGAAGTCGCCGACGAGATCTGGTTCAAGGCCGACCTCAACCGCTACGAACCGGCGCAGTACGAAGGGCTGCTGAAGCGCGTCGTCGCGCATCTGAACGCGAAAAAGGCGACGCTGTACGTGAAAGACGTGTTCATGGGCTCGGACCCCGACTTCGCGGTGCCGTACCGTTTCGCCGGCGAATACGCGACGCACGCGATGTTCGCGGACAACATGTTCCCGAAGAATCTGCCGGGCGTGAAAGACGTCGATGCGCGCCGCTGGACCATGCTCAACGTGCCGAGCTTCGTCTGCGAACCCGCGCGTGACGGCTCGCGTTCGGAAGCGGCGGTGATCATCGACACGCGCAACCGCATCTGCCTGGTCGCCGGTCGCGCCGATTACTGCGGCGTCGTCAAGAAGACGATCTTCACCGTCGGCAACTATCTGCTGCCGAAGCAGGGCCGCCTGTCGATGCACTGCTCGGCCAACGTCGGCGCCAGCAACGACGCGGCGATCCTGTTCGGCCTGTCGGGCACCGGCAAGACCACGCTGTCGGCCGACGCGACGCGGCGCCTGATCGGCGACGACGAGATCATCTGGTCCGACAACGGCCTGTGCAATCTCGAAGACGGCTGCTACGCCAAGCTGATCGATCTCGACAAGAGCGCCGAACCGGTGATCGCCGAAGCGCTCAGCAAGCCCGGCACGGTCATCGAGAACGTGCCGCCGCTGCCCGGCAGGCAGATGGCGGAATGCCATCCGGACGAGCTCGATCTGTTCGACCGCTCGATCGCCGAGAACACGCGCTTCAGCTATCCGCTCGCAGCCAATCCGAACGTGATGCCGAACGGCCAGGGACCGCATCCGCAGACCATCGTGCTGCTGACCGCCGATGCGTTCGGCGTGCTGCCGCCGATCTCGATCCTCGAACCGAAGGACGTGATGTATCACTTCGTGTCCGGTTTCACCTCGCGCGTCGCCGGCACCGAAGTCGGCGTGTCTGAGCCGCAGCCGACGTTCTCGGCATGCTTCGGCGGCCCGTTCATGGCGCACACGCCGAACGTCTATGCGACGCTGCTCGCCGAGAAGATGGAAAAGCATCACGCGCGCTGCATCCTGCTCAACACTGGCTGGAGCGGCGGCGCCTACGGCACCGGCCAGCGCATGAAGCTGTCGGTGACGCGCGCGCTGCTCAACGCCGCGCTCAATGGTCAGCTCGACAAGGTCGAAACCGAAACACAGCCGATCCTCAAGCTGAAGATGCCGAAGTCGTGTCCGGGCGTCGATGCCGCGATCCTCAATCCGCGCAACACCTGGGCGGACAAGGACGCGTACGACGCGACCGCGACCCGGCTGCGCGACATGTTCCGCGAGAACTTCAAGAAGAAGGGCTTCGCCGAATACGGGATCGAAGAGCGGATCTGACACCCCGCCGCAAAACGAGACGGCCACCTTCGGGTGGCCGTTTTCGTTATGGCCCCGTATCGGGCAAACGAACGCTGCGTTATCGTTGTCGCACTTCTCGTGTCTCGTTCCCCCATGGATTCGATCAACCGCATTTTCTGCATCGGCAAGAACTACGCCGAACACGTCGCCGAGCTCGCGCATCTCGGACACGCGACTGACGGTGACTGCGTCATATTTTTGAAACCCGCCTCGGCGCTCGTCGAAGAAGGCGCGCCGATCGAATTGCCGAAAGACCGCGGCAGCGTCCACCACGAAGCCGAGCTGGTCGTGCAGCTGACCGGCGGCGGCCGCGATATCCCGGTCGACGAAGCGCTCGACTGCGTCGCCGGCCTGACGCTCGGCCTCGACCTGACGCTGCGCGATCTGCAGACCGAGCTGAAGAACAAGGGCAAGCCCTGGGAACTGGCGAAGGCGTTCGACGGCGCCGCGCCGCTCGGCGACTTCAAGCCGTATCTCGACCAGGACCTGCAGGCGCTGGAATTCACCTGCCACGTCAACGGCGAACTGCGCCAGCACGGCCACACGCGCGACATGCTCTATCCGGTCGCGCGGCAGATCCACATCCTGTCGCAGACCTGGGCGCTGACGCCCGGCGACGTCCTGTATACCGGCACGCCGAAAGGCGTCGGCCCGATCGAGGCCGGCGACGAAATCGTCCTGAACAGCGCCGCGATCGGCCGCTTCAGCTGGAGGTGCGTGTAATGGCGGTCCGTCCGTTGCTGTCCGACGCGGCGCGTGCGACCGTGCGCAAGGCGACGTCGATCTTCTTCGCCGGCCTGCTCGCCGTGCTGCCGATCCTGGTCACCATCAGCTTGGTGATGTGGCTGATCGGCGCCGCCGAATCGGTGCTCGGCGGCATGCTCAGCATCGTGCTGCCGGGCGACGCGTACCGGCGCGGCATGGGCCTGGTCGTCGCGGTCGTCCTGATCTTCGTCGTCGGCCTGGCGATGCAGGGGCTGATCACCAAACAGGTGATGGCGTGGATCGACCATTACCTGCACCGGATTCCGCTGATCAAGACGATCTACGGCGCGGTCCGCGACCTCACGCATCTGGTGTCGAATCAGGGCGGCCAGAAGCTCGGCAAGGTCGTGATGCTGCAGTGGCCGGGCCAGCCGATCCGGCTGGTCGGCTTCGTCACCGTCGAAAATCTGAGCGATTTCCAGATCGCCGCCGAAGAGGATTGCGTCGCGGTCTATCTGCCGATGAGCTATCAGATCGGCGGCTATACCGCGTTCGTACCGCGCAAGCTGCTGACGCCGCTCGACATGAGCCTCGAAGAGGCGATGCGCTTCGTCGTCACCGCCGGCGTCTCGCGCGCGGCACCGGACATCGACGCGCGTCCGCCGCCGCCCGCCGCGCCTTCGTCGACACCGCCGCTGTGAACGGGTGACGCGCAGCGAAAAGCTGCTGCTGCTCGGCGCGCTGTATCTCGCGCAGGGGCTGCCGTACGGCTTTTTCACGCAGGCGCTGCCGGTACTGATGCGCGATGCCGGTTATTCGCTGATCGGCATCAGCGTGACGATTTTCCTGTTCGTGCCGTGGGCGCTGAAATTCCTCTGGGCGCCGTACGTCGACCGCTACGGCACGCGCCGGCAATGGCTGCTGCCGTTGCAGCTGGCGACCGCGAGCGGCGCCGCGCTGCTCGCCTGCCTCGATTTCTCGGACTCGCTGCGCGTCGTGTTCGTCGCGCTGCTGTTCTTCAACCTGCTCGCGGCGACGCAGGACATCGCCACCGACGGCCTCGCCGTCGTCATGCTCGGGCCGCGCGAACGCGGCGTCGCCAACGGCCTGCAGGTCGGCGGCTACCGGCTCGGCATGGTGCTCGGCGGCGGACTGCTGTTGTGGATCTACAGTGTCGCCGGCTGGCAACCGATGTTCGTCGCGATGGCGGCGTTGCTCGGCCTGACCGTGCTGCCGGTGCTGCGCCTGCGCGAACCGCCGCACGCGCCGGTCGCGCACCGCGCCGCCGACCGGCACGCATGGCGGCATCGTTTGCGTCAGCCCGGTTTCGCGCTGTTCGCAGGCTTGATCTGTTTCTACCGCTTCGGCGACTCGATGGGCGCGGCGCTGGTCGGCCCGTTCATGAAGGACGCCGGGCTGACGCTCGCGCAGATCGCCTGGCTGAAAGGCACGCTGGCCTCGGTCGCCGCGCTGCTCGGCGCCGCCGTCGGCGGCGGGCTGGCGTTCACGCTCGGCCGCCGTCTCGCGCTGCTGACCGGCGGCCTCGCGCAGACCCTCAGCCTGGCGCTCTACGCCGCGGCGGCCTGCGGCGTCGGCGGTTATCCGCTGATCGCCGGCGCGTGCATCGCCGAACACGTGCTCGGCGGTGCGGCGACCGTCGCCGTGTTCACCCTGATGATGGATGCGGCCGGCCGCGATCACGCCGGCACCGATTACACGCTGCTGGCGTGCGCGACGGTCGTCGCGCAGGGCGCGGCGACGCTCGCCGCCGGCGCGGTCGCGCAGTGGTTCGGTTATCCGCCGATGTTCATCGCCAGCGTGCTGCTGTCGGCCGGCGGCTGTCTGTTGCTGGTCGCGATGCTCGACCGCGGACGCGGACCGGCGCGGCTGCGGCCGCTTTGGCGCGGCGACGCGCTCAGCGCTTCTTGACGCGCGCCATCAGCCGGCGCTTCTTCTTGATCTGCCGGCCGGTCAATTCGTTCTTCTTGTCCTTGAACGGATTGTCGCCGGTCTTGAAGCTCATCAGCAGCGGCACGCCCTTGAGCTTGAGTTGCGCGCGGAACTGGTTGGCGAGATAGCGCTTGTAGTGATCCGGCAGCTTGTCGGTCTGGTTGCCGTGCACCATGATCCGCGGCGGATTGCGACCGGCCTGGTGCGCATAACGCAGCTTGATGCGACGGCCGAGCACGGCCGGCGGCGGATGCGATTCGACGGCTTCGCCGAGAATGCGGTTCAGTTCCGGCGTCGAGAACTCGCGCGTCGTCGATTCGTACGCGAGCTGCACGTCTTCCATCAGCTCGCCGAGTCCCGAGCCATGTTTGGCGGCGATGAAATGCAGCGGCGCGTAATCGAGGAACGGCAGCTTCAGCGACACCTGATAACGAACGCGCTCGCGTTCGCCGCTGTCGAGCCCGTCCCATTTGTTGACCGCGAACACCATCGCGCGACCGCGCTGCGCGACGAGGCCCATCAGCTTGGCGTCCTGCTCGCCGATGTCGCTCTGCGCATCGACGACCGCGATCACGACGTGCGCGCGCTCGATCGCGCCGAGCGTCTTGACGATCGAGAACTTCTCGACCGCTTCCCAGACGCGCGCGCGGCGGCGGATGCCGGCGGTATCGATCAGCGTGTACGGCTGGCCATCGTATTCGAACGGCACGGCGATCGCGTCGCGCGTCGTGCCCGGAAAATCCGCGGCGAGCACGCGTTCCTCGCCGATCAGGCGATTGACGAGCGTCGACTTGCCGACGTTCGGCCGGCCGATGATCGCGACGCGCACCGTGCCGTCGTCGTCCGGCGGTTCCGGCGCGACGGCCGGCAGTTTCTCCAGCACCCGGTGCAGCAGCGCATCGAGGCCCTGCCCTTTTTCGGCGGAAATCGGCTGCGGCTCGCCGAAGCCGAACGCATAGAAATCGGCGGCGGCGCTGGCCCGCGCATAGCCTTCGGTCTTGTTGATCACCAGCGTCAGCGGCTTGCCGAGCTTGCGCAGGTGACGCGCGATCGATTCGTCGGCGCCGGTGCGACCCTGCTGCGCGTCGACCAGCAACAGCACGTGATCGGCTTCGGCGAGCGCGAGCTGCGCCTGTTCTTCGGCGAGCGCCGCCAGCGGATCGGCGGAATCCGGCATCAAGCCGCCGGTATCGACGACGATGAACGCGCGCCCGTCGAACACGCCGCTGCCGTACTGGCGGTCGCGCGTCAGCCCCGGCAGGTCGGCGACCAGCGCGTCGCGCGTACCGGTCAGCCGGTTGAACAGCGTCGACTTGCCGACGTTCGGTCGGCCGACGAGAACCAGCACTGGCAGGGGAATGGGCAGCTTGTCGCTCATTGCGGAATTGTCGGTGATGCCGGTACAACAAGAAAGGCGGGCAGCGCCTGATCGGCCCTGCCCGCCTCGAACACAGATCGGATCAACGAAGCTTGATCGCGGCGATATGCCCTTTGCTCGACAGCACGTACAGCAGATCGTCGCCGGCGACCGGCGCGACGCGGATCGGATCGCTGCCGGCCCGGGTGCGGGCGACCAGATGGCCGTCCTTGGCATCGAACCAGTGCAGGTAGCCCTTGTAGTCGCCGGCGACGACATAGCCCTTGAACACCGCCGGTGCCGACAGCTGGCGATATTTGAGATCGGTGTTCTTCCACAGCTCGGTGCCGCTGCTCGCGTCGAGCCCCCACAGCGTACCGTCGTCGTCGCTGACGACGATGGTGTCGTCGACGCGCGCGATGCCGCTGTAGCTCTTCAGCGCGTGGCGCCAGAGGATCTGACCGGTATCGGCGTCGAGGCAGGCGATCTCGCCGCCGAAACTCGCTGCGTACAGTTCACCGCCATCGGCGAGCAACGGCGCGTCGATGTCGGTGATGCGCTCGAGCTCGTTGCGACCGGTCGGCGCAGTGACGACCTGTTCCCAGGCCACCTGCCCGTCACCGGCACGCAGTGCGAGCACGCGGCCGTTGTCGAGACCGACATAGACGCGGTTGCCGACCACGACCGGCGCCGACAGGCCGCGCAGCGTCAGGCTCGTTTCGCTGCGATCGGCGAACCACTGCTGCGTGCCGGTCGCCGCTTCGAGACCGTAGATCTTGCCGTCGCCCGAGCGCATGAACACGCGATCGCCGTCGCCGGCCGGCGGCGACAGTGCCTCGCTGGCCAGATGCGACGACCACATCGCGGCACCGTCGGCGCGCTTCACGGCGACCACTTCGCCGTCCATCGTGCCGGCGAGCACGGCGTCGCCGCTCACGGTCGGTCCGGCGATCAGGCGCTTCTTCGTATTGGCGGTCCAGATGCGTTCGCCCTTGGCCGGGTCGAACGCGTAAATCCGGCCCTTGGTGTCGGCGGCGAACAGCGCATCCGGCGCCAGCGACAGCGTCAGCTCGCCGTAGTACTTGCCGCCGCCATTGCCGGCCGACGCGGTCCACGCCGTCTGCAGCTTGATCGCCGGATTGACGATGTCCTTCAGCTCGGCCGGCTGGCGGACGTTCTTCTTCGAGCAGCCGGCCAGCGCGACGGCGCCGACCGCCAGTCCGAGCACGGCGATGCGGACGAGATTCCCCCCGATCGGCTTCATGACGGCTCCGTCTCGCTCAGATCGTCGAGCTTGCGCTGCAGCAGCTTGCGGCTCGGCTGATCTTCCGGCGTCGCGGCAAACGCCTTCTGGTAAGCCGTGCGCGCGGCGCCGCGATCACCCTGCGCGAGCTTGATGTCGCCCTTCAATTCATCGAACAGCGGCGCGAACGCACCGGACTTGCCATCGACCAGCTTCAGCGCATCGTCGAGCTTGCCCTGCTGCCAGAGCACGCGCGCGCTGCGCAGCTCGGCGATCTGCTGCAAACCGTCGTCCCTGGCATGCGCCTGCACCCACTGCAAACGCGCGGCGGCATCGTCGAACTGGCTGTCCTTGACCGCATCGGCCGCCAGGCGCAGCTGCGCACCGGCGGCATACGGCGTATCGGCGTAATCGGCGACCAGCTTGTCGGCGAGCGGTTTGGCGATATCGGCCTTGCCGTCGGCGAGCGCCTGCTTGAGCTCTTCATACATCTGCGAGGCGGTGGCGGCGCGCTGGGTCTTGTGGTTCTGCCAGCCTTCCCAGCCGAAGATCGCGGTCAGGCCGATGGCCAGACCGGCGGCGAGCGCCATCCAGTTTTCCTTCCACCAGATCTTGAGCTGTTCGGCCTGGGCTTCGTCGTCGTAATGCGTGGTCACGAATGGATTCTCTCGATTTGGTTCTTTTCAGTGCTTCACAAGACCGGCAAGACACGTCGCCAGTTCCGGCCAGGACAGAATTTGCGCTGCCGCACCGCCCGCGGCATCGCCGCGCAGCGATTTTACTTGAACGGTGCCGGCTGCCATTTCGGTGTCGCCCAGCACGACCGCGAACTGCGCGCCGCTGCGGTCGGCGCGCTTCAGCTGGGCGGCCAGTTTACCGCCGCCGGCGTTCAGCACCACCCGCAGCGACGGCGCGGCATCGCGCAGTTGTTCGGCGAGCTTGCGCGACTGGCGTTGCGCGTCGTCGCCGAGCGCGCAGAAATAGACGTGCGCCGCGCCGCTGTCGATCGCCACGCCCTGCGCCTTCATCAGCAACAGCAGGCGCTCGATGCCGCAGGCCCAGCCGACCGCCGGCGTCGCGCTGCCGCCGAGCTGTTCGACGAGGCCGTCGTAGCGGCCGCCGGCGAGCACGGTGCCCTGCGCACCGAGCGCGGTCGTCGTCCATTCGAAGACCGTGCTCGTGTAGTAATCGATGCCGCGCACCAGCCGCGGGTTGATCGTGAACGCGAGGCCGAGATCGCCGAGCGCCTGCTGTAGCCCGTCGAAATGCGCGCGCGCGTCCGCGTCGAACGAATCGGCGATGCTTGGCGCGTCGGCGAGAATCGCCTGCGTCTGCGGCGACTTCGAATCGAGCACGCGCAGCGGGTTGCTGCGCACGCGGCGCTGCGAATCGGCGTCGAGCGAGGCTTCATGGCGCAGCAGGAAATCGAGCAGCGCCTGGCGATAGCGCAGCCGCACCTCGCTGCCGCCGAGCGAATTGAGTTCCAGCGTCACGTCGCCGAGACCGAGACGCTGGAGCAGGCGCGCCGACAGCGCGATGACTTCGGCGTCGATGTCCGGTCCGGCCATGCCGTAGGCCTCGACGCCGAACTGATGGAACTGCCGGTAGCGGCCGGCCTGCGGACGCTCGTGGCGGAACATCGGGCCGGCATACCAGAGCCGCTGCTGCTGGTTGTGCAGCAGGCCGTGTTCGAGGCCGGCACGCACGCACGACGCGGTGCCTTCCGGGCGCAGGCTCAGGCTGTCGCCTTCGCGGTCGACGAAGCTGAACATCTCCTTCTCGACGATGTCGGTGACTTCGCCGATCGAGCGCTTGAACAGCGCCGTCTGTTCGAGCAGCGGCAGCTTGATCTCGCCGTAACCGTAGGCCGCGAACACCTCGCCGGCGATGCGGTACAGCTGCTGCCACGCCGCCGCATCGGCAGGCAGGACATCGTTGAATCCGCGAACGGACCGGAACAGATTCGCCATTCTTTTAACGTGATTCGTGATTGGTGATTCGTGATTGGGGACCGGGGACTGGGAATGTTTTTAATCACCAATCACGAATCACCAGTCACTTCCTTTTTGCTTCTTCTCTGCGCGAGCTTGTCGCGCACCAGTTTGTCGAGCACGTCGACGAGTTCGGCGTTGTGCGCCTTGTGCTGGATCCTGCCGTCGACGTAGATCGAATTCGGATAACCGCCGGCGACGCCGATCGCCGCCTCGCGCGCCTCGCCCGGGCCGTTGACGACGCAGCCGATCACCGCGACGTCGAGTGGTTCGTCGATCGCCTCGAAACGCGATTCGAGTTCCTGCACCGCCTTGATGACGTCGAAGTTCTGCCGCGAGCACGACGGACAGGCGACCAGATTGATGCCGCGCGAACGCAGATGCAGCGACTTGAGAATGTCCCAGCCGACTTTCACTTCCTCGACCGGATCGGCGGCCAGCGACACGCGGATCGTGTCGCCGATGCCGTCGGCGAGCAGCATGCCGAGGCCGATCGCGCTCTTGACGCTGCCGGCGCGCAGACCACCGGCTTCGGTGATGCCCAGGTGCAGCGGCTGGTCGATCAACGTCGCGAGCTTGCGATATGCGAACACCGTCAGAAACACTTCGCTGGCTTTCAGCGAAACCTTGAAATCCTCGAAATTGTGGCGCTTGAGGATCTCGATGTGGCGCAGCGCCGATTCGACCAGCGCATCGGCATTCGGCTCGCCGTACTTTTCCTGCAGTTCGGTTTCCAGCGAACCGGCGTTGACGCCGATGCGGATCGGCACGCCGTGATGACGCGCGCAGGCGACGACTTCGGACACCTTCTTGTCGCTGCCGATGTTGCCGGGATTGATGCGCAGGCAGTCGGCGCCGGCCTCGGCGGCGGCGAGCGCGCACTTGTAGTTGAAGTGGATGTCGGCGACCAGCGGCACGTAGCCGACTTCCTTCTTGATCTCGCCGAACGCCCTGGCCGCTGCCAGCGTCGGCACCGACACGCGGACGATATCGGCGCCGGCCTTCACCGCGGCGCGAATCTGCGCGACGGTCGCGGCGACGTCCTCGGTATCGGTGTTGGTCATCGTCTGCACCGAAACCGGCGCGTCGCCGCCGACCGCGACGCGGCCGACGCGGATCTGCCGCGACACGCGGCGCACGATCTGATGGTGACTGGTCATCGCCATGCGGCTTCTACCTTCGCGTCGCGCTCAGGGCGTCGCGGGCAGCGTCAGCCGCGCGGTCGCGTTGTCGCGCGTGTACGGCTGCAGGTCGACCGGCTTGCCGTCGAATTCGACGCTGACCGCCGGCGCCTTGCCGAGAAACAGGCTGAACGGCGGCACGCCGTCGAGGCCGCGCCGTTCGCCGGCCGCGATCAGGCCATCGAGCAGAACCTTGCCGCTCGCGTCATTGATGCGCACCCAAGACGCACCGTTGAACACCAGTTGCAGACGGCCGCTGCCGGCGGCGGCCGGCGTCGCCGGCGCGGCGTTCGCATCGCTTGCCGCCGCTGCGGCGCTGTCGGCGCTCGGTACCGCCGACGGCTCGGCCGCCGGCACTGGCGGCATCGCATTGTCCGCTGCCGCGCCTTCGACATCCGCTGCCGGCGGCGTATCGCTGGCGAGCGGCGTCTGCGCGTTCGGCGCCGACGGACTCGGCGCGACGCTGATCGACGACGGCAGATCCTGGCGCGCGTCGAACTTCGAGGTCGCGCCGCGCAGCCACCACAGGGACGCGCAGACGATGACCGCGACGATCACGAACAGCACCGCCATCGCCATCGGCAAGCGACTGCTGGAACCCAGTTCGGTACCGGACGCCAGGCGCAGCTTCGCCGGCGGCTGCGGTGCGCGCTGCGCGACGCGCGACGAATACGCGTCGATCAGCGTCTTCTCGTCGACGCCGAGAACTTTCGCGCACTTGCGGTAATAGCCGCGCACATAGACCGGTTCCAGCAGCGCGCCGAAATCGTCGCGCTCCAGCGCCTCGACCGTCGCGCGCGCGAGCTTGGTATGCGCGGCCAGATCGTCGACCGACAGGCGCTGCGCCTGGCGCGCATCACGGATCATCGTGCCGGGACTGAGCACCGGTGCCGGCGGCGCAGCGTCGGCGACGGCTGCGGCATCGGGCACCACTTCGTTTTCGTTCGGTTCTGTCGTCATGGCTGCCAATCGGCAAACAGTTCAGCTTCCTTGGAGGCGGGAAATTCCTGCACGACACGGCGTGCGAATTCCTTCGCGCCCTCGTGATTTCCGAGTGCGTACTCGGTCCGC
>DASSVA010000290.1:0-4265 GCA_035706385.1 Solimonas sp.
GGTGCCGTCGAGCGGATCGACCAGCCAGTAGCGCGCCCACTGCCGGCGCGTCGCGAACGGAACATCGGCGTCCTCTTCGCTGAGCACCGGGATATCCGGCGTCAGCACCCGCAGCGCGTCGACGATGTGATGGTGCGCGGCGAGATCGGCCTGCGTCAGCGGCGAGGCGTCGTGCTTGTGCTCGACCGCGAAATCGCTGCGATAGACCTCGAGGATTTTTTCGCCGGCGCCGATCGCCGTCGCGACGACCGCGTCGAGCATTTCATGGGCGATGGTCATGGTCCGTATCATAGAGGCATGGACAGCCTCGCTAATGCGCATCTGGTGGATTGGTCGGCGGTCGACTGGGTGCTGCTCGACATGGACGGCACCGTGCTCGACCTCGCGTTCGACAATTATTTCTGGCGCGAGCTGGTACCGGAACGTTACGCGCAGAAACACGGCCTGACGCTGGACGCGGCGCGCGCCGAACTGGCGCCGAAGTTCACGGCGATCGAGCACACGCTGCCGTGGTATTGCACCGACCACTGGAGCGCACAGACCGGCCTCGACATGGCCGGCCTCAAGCGCGAAATCCGCGCACGCATCAAGCCGATCGACGGCGTCGAGACATTCCTGCAGCAGGTCCGCCGCAGCGGCCGGCAGCTATGGATCGTCACCAACGCGCATCGCGACAGCTGGCAGCTGAAGCTCGAGCACACCGGCTTTCGCCGCTATTTCGAACGCGTGATCAGCTCGCACGACTTCGGTTATCCGAAGGAAGACGGACGCTTCTGGACGGCGATGCGCGCCGAACACGATTTCGATCCGCAGCGCGCGCTGTTCGTCGACGACAGCATGCCGGTGCTGTCGGCGGCCGAGGCGTTCGGCATCGCGCAGGTGATCGGCATCCGCAAGCCGGACAGCGGCCTGCCGGGCCGGCCGCTGCCGGCGATGCGATCGGTGGAGACGCTGGCCGAACTGGCGACGACGTTCGGCTGAAGGCTCAGGCGGCGCTCAGGATGAGCGGCGCGCGCGACCGCGCCGATGGCGGCTGCTCTTGCTGCTGCTGGCGAGCGACGCGGTCGACGAACCATGTTCGAGCCAGCTGCGCACGCGCTGCGCGTCGGCGAAGCGCGTCAGCTTGCCGTCGGAATCGAGCAGCACCATCACCAGCGGCCGGCCTTTGACCGTCGCCTGCATGACGAGGCAGCGGCCCGCTTCGTTCGTGTAACCGGTTTTCTGCAAACCGATCCGCCAGTCGTTCTTCGCGCGCACGAGGCGATTGCTGCTGACGAAGTGCATGCTGCGCCGGCCCGGCTTGACGGTCTGTTCGACGTGCGTCGAGAAATCGCGGATCACCGGCACCTTGTACGCCGCGTTGACGAGTCGCACGAGATCGCGCGCGGTCGAAACGTTCAGGCTCGAAAGACCGTTGCTGTCCTCGTAGTGCGTGTGCGTCATGCCGAGCGACTTGGCACGCGCGTTCATCGCTCGCACGAACGCCGGCGTGCCGCCCGGGTAATGGCGTGCGAGCGCCGACGCGGCGCGATTCTCCGACGACATCAGCGCCAGCAGCAGCAGCTCGCGGCGCGTGAATTTGAGACCCGGCGTCAAACGCGAATAGCTGTGCTTGATGCGGTCGATGTCGTCGCGGGTGATCTCGATCACCTCGTCCATCGGCTGCTTCGCGTCGGTGACGACCAGCGCGGTCATCAACTTGGTCAGCGAGGCGATCGGCTGCACGGTGTCGGCGTGTTGCGCGGCGAGCACTTCGCCGCTCTTCTGGTCGACGACCAGCACGACGCTGGACTTCAGTCGCAGGCCGGCCGGCAGGCGCAGCTCCTTCTTCTCCGGCGTATCGTCGATCTGCCGGGCGATCGCATCGACGACGTCCTCGTCGGGCGTTTCGCTGTCGTCGTTCGGCGTGATCTGCACGGCGTCGGCTTCGCTGTCCGCCGTCGCGGCATCCGGCCGCACCGCGACCATCGTCGCCGCCGCGGTCGGCACGGCGATGGTCGCGGCATCGCTTGCGGTATTGATCACGGCATTGACCGGAATCGTCGCCGCCGCATTCAGCGGCGCGGCCAGTTCACTGCCGGCCGCTTCGACGATCGCCTCGGTGTCCTGCGTCGCCGGATTCGACGACGCGCTGGCGCCGTCGCGCAGCAGCCAAGCCGAACCGAACGCGCCGACGGCGATCACAGCGAGCACCAGCTGCAAGGGCATGCGCGGCTTGCGCGTCAGGCGCCAGGTTCTCGGAGTTTCGTAGTCGAAGCCGGTGCGAACTCGATTCACGCCATCATCCATCTTTAACAACATGCCCTAAGATGGCGTGGAATATACCAATATTCCCTCGCCATGCAACGCCGCTCAGCGCCGCCGCGGTGCCGGCCGACGACCGCGGTGCGCGCCGCCGCCGCCGTGATGACGACGCGGTTCGGGCTTCGGCGCGACGAAATCGCTGGCGATCAGGTCGTGGCCGCCTTCCATCAACGGCAGCCGATGACCGATGTATTTCTCGATCTCCGGCAGCGAATAGACCCAGGTCTCGCAGCACAGCGAGACCGCATCGCCGCTCGCGCCGGCGCGAGCGGTGCGGCCGATGCGGTGCACATAGTCCTCGGCGTCCTGCGGCAGATCGTAGTTGACGACGAGGTCGACGCCGGGAATGTGCAGGCCGCGCGCGGCGACGTCGGTCGCGACCAGCACCGGCAGCTTGCCCTGCTTGAAGTCTTCGAGCAGCCGCAGGCGCTGGCCCTGCGACACGTCGCCGGACAGCACGCGCGCCTCGAAGCCGTTCAGCCGCAACCCTTTCTCGACGAACTCGGCGCCGCGCTTGGTGTTGATGAAGACCAGCGAGCGGAACGCGTTGCGATCGCGCAGCAGGCCGATCAGGAACGGCAGCTTCTCGTCGTTGGCGACGTGCACCAGTTCCTGGCGCACGCGCTCGGCAGTGACCTGATCGGGTTCGATCTCGATCTTCTGCGGATTGTTCATGTGCTCGTACGCGAGTTCGAGCACGCGATGCGACAGCGTCGCCGAGAACAGGTAGTTCTTGCGCTGCGCGGCCGCCGGCATCTTGCGGATCAGGTAGCGGATGTCGGCGATGAAGCCGAGATCGAACATGCGATCGGCTTCGTCGAGCACCAGCACTTCGATCTGCTTGAGGTGATAGGTGCCCTGCTTGAAATAATCGATCAGCCGGCCCGGCGTGCCGATCAGGATGTCGACGCCGGCCTCGATGCTCGCGCGCTGCAGCTCGTAGCCGGCGCCGCCGTAGCAGACCGTCATGCGCAGGCCGGTCTGCGCGCCGAGCCCCATCGCGTCGTTGTGGATCTGCACGGCGAGCTCGCGCGTCGGCGCCAGCATGAACGCACGCGGCTGGTTCGGATCGTCACCGTCGGCGCGCGGATGCGTCAGCAGGTGGTTCATCGTCGCCAGCAGGAACGCGGCGGATTTGCCGGTGCCGGTCTGCGCCTGGCCGGCGAGGTCCTCGCCGTTCAGCGCGCGCGGCAGCGCCTGCGCCTGGATCGGTGTGCAATGCGTGTAGCCCAGTTGGGCGAGACCGGCCTGCAGGCTCGGATGCAGCGGCAGATCGGCGAAGCGGACAGCGGATAAATGGTCGGGTTGCATTCAGGTGGTATCGCTCGCCGGATCGCCGGCTCTTGCAAGGCGCGGAGGTTTCAGATCAAATAACGCACGTCAATGGCCCCGCAGCGATGAAGCTTGCTGCACCGGGCCCGCGCTATTTCCCCGTCGTACTAAAGATTCATCATACCGGTCTGTCGTGCTTTTTGCGCGGCGGCGGCCAGTGAAGAACCACCCCACTTCAAGAAGCGTGCGGGCGTTTTCCTGCCCATCTTTCCTGCGAGGCACCAACATGAGTGAACATATTTCGGCCGTCACCGACGCCAGTTTCGAACAGGACGTGAAGACCGCGAGCAACGCGCAGCCGGTGCTCGTCGACTTCTGGGCGGAATGGTGCGGACCGTGCCGGAGGCTGGCGCCCACGGTGGACGCGCTGGCGACCGACTATGACGGCAAGGTGACCGTCGGAAAGCTGAACGTCGACGAAAATCCCAACACGGCCGGCCGCTTCAGCATCCGGGGCATCCCGACGATTCTCATCTTCAAAGGGGGCGAGATCGTCGAATCGGTCGTCGGGCTGGCCGACAAAGCCCACCTGAAGCAGCTGATCGACAAACACGTGTAATGAATCCACACAGGAACGTCACCATCATCGGGTCGGGTCCGGCCGGACTGACGGCCGCGCTCTACAGCGC
>DASSVA010000291.1:0-4533 GCA_035706385.1 Solimonas sp.
CGCTGGTCGCGCGGCCCTGGTCGCCATGACAGGCCGTGCACGGCAGCGCGCGCTGTTGCGTCGAGTCGAGCGGCACCGCGTCGGCGGCAGCGAACGACAGCGGTGATGCCATCAGAAGCAACAGCGCCAGGCGCGAAATGCAGCGGGGGATCATGCCGGGTCCGGGTCGGGCAGTGGGACGGCGCGGATACTAACCGATTGGCCAATACCGGCGCCCAACGAAAAAGGGCCGGGTTTCCCCGGCCCTTTCTTGAACCACTGGCGAGCGCGAAGACGCGCCGGCGAGACGATTTACGCAGCCACCTTCTTCGCGGTCTTGCGGGCCTTGGCGACCGTCTTCTTGGCGGTCTTGCGGGCCTTGGCGACGACCGGGGCCTGGCCCTGGATCTTCGCGGTGATGGTCTCGACACCCGACTTCAGCGTCTTGGCGAGCTCGCCGCCGGTCTTGCTGACGACCTTGATCGAATCGCTGTACGCGGTGACGACCGTGTCCTTGCCTTCCGGCAGATAGGCGATCGGGTTGGCGGCCACGGCCTTGAAGCCGTCGGCCTTGGCCTTGTTGACGCTGGCCTGCACGAGCGTCGCCAGTTCCTTGCCGGCGCCGACGTTGGTCTGCACCAGTTCCTGCACGCCTTCGACGATGATGGTGTTCGCGGCGGCGAGCGTCTCGACGCCCGCTTCGAGCACTTCCTGGCCACGCGTCACGACCACATCGGCGCGGGTTTTCACATCGTTCACAATCGCTTCAACGCTCATTTGCTGCACTCCGTCAAGTAAAGAAAACCGTCCCCAGAACGACATGCTGCGCTGCAGCAATGTTGCAGTACAGCATAGCGGTTCGGCGATCGAAGTCAATGCCCGCCGGCGGCCAGCCGACCAACGGTAGCGCCCGACCCGCGCCGACCCGGCATGGCCGGATCGCGGCGGGCGCTTGTATCCTCGGCCGATGAACCGCTACCTGCTGCAACTGCGCGAACGACTCTGGGCCCATCAGCCGCCGGGCCGGCGCGGCGTCCACCTCGGCCGGCACGCGTTCGTGCTGCTGCGCGACCTCATCGACGGCCAGCTGACGATGCGCGCGATGAGCCTGGTCTACACCACGCTGCTGTCGATCGTGCCGTTGCTGGCGCTGGCGTTCTCGGTGCTCAAGGCGCTCGGCGCGCACAACGCGATCGAACCGTTCCTGCAGGAATTCCTCGCGCCGCTCGGCCCGCAGGCCAGCGAGCTGACGCAGAAGCTGGTCGGCTTCATCGAGAAGGTGCAGGTCGGCGTGCTCGGCTCGCTCGGTGTCGCGTTGCTGTTCTGGTCGGCGATCTCACTGATCCAGAAAGTCGAGAGCAGCTTCAACTTCGTCTGGCGCATCGAGCGGCCGCGACCGCTGTCGCAACGGCTCGGCGATTATTTCGCGGTGCTGACGGTCGGCCCGGTGCTGATGTTCTCGGCGGTCGGCATCACCGCGAGCGTGTTCAACTCGGCGCTGGTCGCGCGCGTGACCAGCTACGAACCGCTCGGTTTCCTGGTTTCGGTCGCCGGCCGGCTCGTGCCGTACCTGCTGATCATCGGCGTGTTCACGTTCCTCTACAGCTTCGTGCCGAACACGCGCGTGCGGCCGCGCGCGGCGCTGATTGGCGGCGTGTTCGCCGGCGCGCTGTGGCAGACCGGCAGTCTCGCGTTCGCGTCGTTCGTCGCCGGCGCGACCAACTACAACGCGATCTATTCGAGCTTCGCGATCGTCATCTTCCTGCTGATCTGGATCTATCTCGGCTGGATGATCCTGCTGCTCGGCTGCCAGCTCGCGTTCTACGTCCAGCATCCCGAACATCTGAAACCGCAGCGCGCGCCGGCGCTGCTCAGCGGCCGGCAGATCGAATACCTGACGCTGATGATCATGGCGCTTGCCGGCCGGCGCTTCATCGCCGGCGAGCCCGGTTACACGGAGGAAGAACTGAGCCGGGCGATCGCCGCCGAACCCGAACACGTGCGCCGCGCGGTCGAGCAGCTGATCTTCAACGGCCTGCTGACCGAAGCCGGCAGCACGCGCACGCAACTCGTCCCGGCGGCCGATCTGGAGTCGGTGACGCTGGCGCGACTGTGGACGCTCGCGCGTACCGGCGACGGCCTGCCGAACACGCGCGGGCCGCTCGCCGACAGCGCGCGCGCGCTGATCGAACAGGCTGAAGCCGATTTCGCGGCGCGCCACGACGGCGTCAGCGTGCGCGGCTGGTTGCGTGAACACGATCGCGAGTGACCGCTGCCTATAATCCGCGGACGACGCGCGGCAGCGCTGCGCAGCCAACGAAAAAAGGGAGAACGATCATGGCGAACAACGCCGACCCCAGCGCGTTTCCGTGGCTCGCGGAATATCCGCCGGGCGTGCCGCAGACGATCGATATCGACGCTTACGCGTCGCTGGCCGACGTGCTGGAACGCAGCTGCGCGAAGTTCGGCGCATCGCCGGCGTTCGAATGCATGGGCCAGCGCATCGACTTCGCGGCGCTCGACCGGCTGACGCAGGACTTCGCGTCGTACCTGCAGAACGTGCTCGGCCTGCAGCGCGGCGATCGCGTCGCGCTGATGATGCCGAACCTGCTGCAATACCCGGTCGCGCTGTTCGGCGTGCTGCGCGCCGGCCTGGTCGTCGTCAACGTCAATCCGCTGTACACAGCCCGCGAGCTCGAACACCAGTTGCGCGACAGCGGCGCGAAGGCGATCGTCGTCGTCGAGAATTTCTGCGCGACGCTGCAGCAGGTCATCGACAAGACGAAAGTGAAGCACGTGATCACGACGCAGGTCGGCGATCTGCTGCCGCTGCCGAAACGCGTGCTGACCAATCTGGTCGTCAAGCGCGTGAAAAAGCTCGTTCCGAAATGGCGGATCGACGGCAGCGTCGGTTTTCGCGAAACGCTCGCCAAAGGCCGCATGCAGCCGTACACGCGACTGCCGCTGACGCACGACGACATCGCGTTCCTGCAATACACCGGCGGCACGACCGGACTGTCGAAAGGCGCGGTGCTGACGCACGGCAACGTCGTCGCCAACCTCGAACAGATCGGCGGCTGGATGAGCCCGTTCCTCGACGAAGGCCGCGAAGTCATCATCACCGCGCTGCCGCTCTATCACGTGTTCGCGCTGGTCGTGAACGCGTTGCTGTTCCTCAAGCTCGGCTGCCGCAACGTGCTGATCACCAATCCGCGCGACATGCCGGGCTTCTGCGCCGAGCTGAAACGCAGCGGCTTCACGGCGATCAGCGGCGTCAACACCTTGTTCAACGGTCTGCTGCACACGCCGGGTTTCACAGAACTCGATTTCTCGAAGCTCAAGCTCGCGGTCGGCGGCGGCACCGCCGTGCAGCAGGCGGTCGCCGAGCGCTGGAAGGCCGTCACCGGCGTCGGCCTCAGCGAAGGTTACGGATTGACCGAATGCTCGCCGGTCGTCAGCTTCGCGCCACTCGACAAGCCGGAATGGAACGGCACGATCGGCGTGCCGCTGCCGTCGACCGAGGTATCGCTGCGCGACGACGACGAACGCGAAGTCGCAAACGGCGAGGCCGGCGAGCTGTGCGTCAAGGGTCCGCAGGTCATGCGCGGCTACTGGCAGAAACCCGAGGAGACGGCCAAGGTCTTCACGAAGGACGGCTGGCTCAAGACCGGCGACGTCGCCGTGTTCGAAGACAAAGGCTATCTGCGCATCGTCGATCGCAAGAAAGACATGATCCTGGTGTCCGGCTTCAACGTCTACCCGAACGAGATCGAAGGCGTCGTCGCCCAGCATCCGGGCGTGCTCGAAGTCGCCTGCATCGGCGTGCCCGACGAAAAATCCGGCGAAGTCGTGAAGATCTTCGTCGTCAAGAAAGATCCCGCACTGACCGAAGCCGACCTGCGCGCGTTCTGCCAGCAGCACCTCACCGGCTACAAACTGCCGAGGCACATCGCGTTCATCGACGAACTGCCGAAAACCAACGTCGGCAAAGTGCTGCGCAAGGAACTGCGCGGCAAATGATCCGCAGCGCCACAAACGAAAAGCCCCGGCATTTACCGGGGCTTTTTTGCTTCAGCTTTTGATCAAATACTGAAGCCGAAATAACGTGGATCGGCGTAGCGAGCGAAGGCAGGTTGCGGGCCGCCACCGCGCAGCAAGCGGAACGTACATCAGTACGTGAGCATTGCGAGCAGTGCCGGCATGCAAGATGCCGAGCGCAGTAGCCGAGCCGCGTTATTTCTCCACGAATGCGCGCTCGATGACGTAATCGCCGGGCGTGCCGATATGCGGCGAAATCTCGAAGCCGCGCTTGTCGAGCACCGCGCACAGATCGGTCAGCAGCGACGGGCTGCCGCAGATCATCACGCGATCGGTTTCCGGGTTCAGGTCCGGCAGGCCGATGTCGCGGCACATCTTGCCGTTCTCGATCAGGTCGGTGATGCGTCCCTGGTACTTGAACGGCTCGCGCGTGACCGACGGATAATAGATCAGCTGGTTCCTGACCAGATCGCCGAGGAACTCGTGATGCGGCAGTTCTTCGGTGATGTAATCGTG
>DASSVA010000292.1:0-16928 GCA_035706385.1 Solimonas sp.
GTGACGGCGCGCACGACGCGCAAGCGCGCGAGCGGATCGTCGTGCTGGGTTTCCAGCGGCACGACGAAACCGGCGACGGCGTTGCCGGGCTTGCCGTCGGCGCGCGGCAGGCCGACCGGCACGGACGCGATCAGCGGCGTCTTCGGCAGGCCGTTGAGTTCGAGCAGGTAGTGGCGCACGGCGCCGGCGATCAGCGCCAGCGAGACGTCGTTGACGGTGGTGCCGGTCGCGGCGCTCAGCGCCTTGATGCGGCGCAGTTCGAACAGTTGCGTGGCGAGCCGGCGCTGCGGCGTGATCGCGACGTTGAGCGGCGTGCCGGGCGTCGCGAACGCGGACAGGATGCCGCCTTCGGGATTGTCGCGCTTGCGCGCCATGCGGCGCAGCGCGCCGGCCAGTTCGCCGCTCGCGCGCAGTTGCGTGCGCACGTTGCTCATCGTTTTGCGAAACGCGCTGGCCGCGGCTTTGCGATCGGCTTCGTCGGCGGCGTCATGCGGCTGTGGCGGCAGCGCCCACAGCGCCGGCGGATCGAGTTCGGCCGGATTCTTGCTGAGCCAGCGGCGCACGAGCTTGAGTGCGCCCATGCCGTCGACGGCGCTGTGGTGAACCTTGAAGAAGAACGCGAAGCGGCGGTTTTCCAGCCCTTCGATCAAGGTGATTTCCCACGGCGGCCGGCGCAGGTCGAGCGGATGCGAATGCAAACGCGCGACCAGCACGCCGAGCTCGCGTTCGCCGCCGGGATACGGCAGCGCGGCGTGGCGCAGGTGGTAGTCGATGTCGATGTTGTCGGCGGTCTCCCAGGCCGGCGCGAGCTTGCGCAGACGCTTCGGCACGAGACGCTGGTTGAACGGCGCGGTGGTCGGCAGTTGCGCGCGCTGCTTCGCGAACAGCGTGCGCAGGAAATCGGGCGGCGCGTCGTCGGGCAGGCGGAAGGTCAGCAGGCCGCCGACGTGCATCGGCGTGCGCGACGATTCCATCTGCAGGAACGCCGCGTCGATCGGATTCAGGTGCTGCATGTCATCCCCTTTTTCGTTGATCGTCGTTGCCTGAAACGACGCCGCCGTCTTTGCAGCGGTGATGCTTCCCGGCGATGATGCGCGAGCGACGGGCGAGATGGCTAATCATTTCGGGTGAGGCTCCCGCAACGCTGTGCCCATACGTTACGGGAGTCGGGAAACCAGAACGATTTCTTGGGAGGAGCGCCGATGGCGAATCGGAGCGGGAGAGCTATGAAAAAAATGACGGTGCGCCATCTGGCGGGTGGTTTGTGCGCGGTCGCCGCGGCCGCGGCGCTGCCGGCTCATGCCGGTTCGTTCGAACTCAGCGACGACACGTCGATCGACTACAAGGCGACGGCGAACTACGGTCTGGCGATCCGCACCCGCGATCCGGACCAGCGCCTGATCAACGCGCCGGTCGAGGAATTCCAGTCGTACCTGTTCCCGAGCGTTCCCGACGGCCAGCCGGCGCAGGTCTTCCGTTTCGAGCGGCAGGGTCTGTCGCAGTCGATCAACTCCGACGACGGCGACCGCAATTTCAAGAAGGGCGCGCTGATCCACAACCGACTCAGCATCTACGGCGAGATGCAGTTGCATCACGGCGATTTCGGTGCAGTGCTCAGCGGCTCGGCGTTCTATGACGATGTCTATCATCACAAGAACGACAACGACGCGCCGGACACCGTCAACGTCTTCGGGCCCGATGGCAAGACCAGCGAGGGCGCGAACTACCGCAAGTTCAGCAGCGAGACGCGTTTCCGCGACGGCCAGCGCGCGCGCCTGCTCGAAGCGTACATCTACGGCACCTGGTGGCTCGGCGACGAGAGCAGTGTCAACGTACGTTTCGGCCAGCAGCTCGTCGCCTGGGGCGAAAGCCTGTTCCTGTCCGGCGTCGCCAGCGCGCAGAGCCAGGCCGACGCGACCAAGGCGTTCGTGCCCGGCACCGAGATCAAGGACATCCTGCTGCCGACCAACCAGGTTTCGTTCAACGCCGCCGTCAACAACGACATCACGGTGCTCGGCTATTACAAGCTCGATTTCCGTCCGAACGAAATCTTCCCGGTCGGTGATTACTTCTCGCCGGCCGACGTCGTCGGCCCGGGCGCGCGTTTCGTCTACGGTTCGGCGAATCCGCTGTACGGCGGTCCGGGCAGCTGCCAGGGCCTGCTGACGAACATGCACATCGGCAACGGCAATCTGCCGATCGGCCAGACCGTGGAGAATTTCGTCTGCAACGTGCTGCTGCCGGTGGGTCAGCTCGCGAATTCTCCGAAATACATCTACACGTATCGCGGCAAGGACATCGAGCCGAGCACCTACGGACAGTGGGGCGCGGGCGTGAAATATCAGCTGACGTCGGTGACCAACGTCGCGCTGTATCACCTGCGCTACAACGATCCGAACCCGTCGGTGCGACTGAACGTCGGCTATGCGCCGTTCGGCTACATCGGCAACACGCCGGTGACGACGCAGATCATCAACCAGCTCGTGCCGGTCACGTACAACGTCGAGTACTTCGGCGGCATTCACCTGACCTCGCTCGCGTATTCGACGGTGATCGGCGGCATCAACGTCGCCGGCGAATTCAACTATCGCAACGGCGCGTCGATTCCGATCGAGACCGTGATCTCCGGCCATCTCAGCCCGGTCTACACGCGCGGCGACGTCAGCCAGGTGCTGGTGTCGGGCCTGTACGTGACCAACCCGCGGATGTTCTTCGACGATCTCGCGGTGGTCGGCGAAGTCGGCTATCTGCACGTCAACGGCGTCAAGCATGTCGCGTCGTCGCCGGGCATCATCACGCAGGGCGACGGCAACAAGCTGTTCTACGATCGCAACTCGTACGGCGGCAACCTGCTGGTGATTCCGACCAAGCACAACATCCTGCCGGCCTGGGATCTGAGCATGCCGGTGACGTTCGCGTATCTCGAAGGCGATCCGTCGATGGCGGGTGCGTTCGGCCCGCTGTACGGCGACGGCGACATGCGCGCCAGCCTCGGCATCAGCATGACGTATCTGGAAAACACGCAGATCGGCATCGGCTACAACTGGTTCTTCGGCGATCCCGGCAAGACCATCAACAACACGACGCTCGCGGCCAATCCGTATGCCGACCGCGATTACGCGACGCTCAACGTCAAATACAACTTCTGATCGTTGTCGTAGCCTGCGCGGCCGGCCTCCTCCGCCGCGCAGGCGTTTTTTGCCGAAGTGATTCGGATGTGACTCGCAACTGGTGTATCGATGACGGCCCAGGTTTTTGACCCGACGGAATTCCGCAAGGCACTCGGCACGTTCGCGACCGGCGTCACGATCATCACCACGCGCACCGCCGACGGCACGCCGATCGGGCTGACCGCGAACAGCTTCAATTCGGTGTCGTTGACTCCGCCGCTGGTGCTGTGGAGCCTCGCCAACACCTCGGCCAGCCTCGACGTGTTCCGCAGCGCCGAATACTGGGCGGTGCACGTGCTGGCGACCGATCAGGAAGAACTGTCGGCGCGCTTCGCCAAACGCGGCATCGACAAGTTCGCCGGTCTCGACATCGAGAACGGGCATGGCGGCACGCCGCTGCTGCGCGGCTGCACCGCGCGCTTCCAGTGCCGGACCGCGTTCCAGTACGAAGGCGGCGATCATCAGATCTTCGTCGGCGAAGTGCTCGGCTTCGATCGCGCCGAAAGCGCGCCGCTGGTGTTCCACGGCGGCCGTTACGCGCATGCGACGCGCCGCGATGCGCCCGATCTCAAGCCGCGTTCCGCGCATCTGGCCGGCAGCTTCTCCGAGGATTTCCTCGGCTACCTGCTCGGCCGCAGTCATTTCCGCTTCTTCGCCGAACTGCGCGACGCGCTCGACGCCGAAGGCATCAACGACATGGAGTTCTACGTCCTGTCGACGCTGACGTTGAAGCCGGTACTGACCGCGCAGGAACTCGCCGAAGGCATGGCCGGCGTGCTCGACGATCGTCGCAAGCACGCGCTCGATTCGCTGGTCGCGCGCAGCCTCGCCGCGTCGCGCAACCAGGACGGCGTCGCCTACGAGCTGACCGAGCACGGCCGCGACGTCGCGCTGCGGCTGATCTCGCGCGCCAAGGCACTGGAATCGCAGGTGCTCGAACGGCTCGGTCCGGACGCGCCGGTGCTGAAATCGCTGCTCAACCGTTTGCTGACGGAAATCGATCCGAGCGCCGCGGCGATCTGGCAGGACCCGGCGGCATAACGGCGGCACGCGGTTGTGGGGGCGCCCCTACAAGATTCTCCGCTTATTAAAACATCCGGTACTGGCTGGTCGGCACGACGTCGATCGCATCCATGTCGATGAAGCGGTGCACGCTCGTCATCATCGCGTCGAGATTGCGTTTGAACTTCGCGTCGTCGCCGACCGCGTCGAAGAACACGCAAGGGTCGCTCATCGCTTCCGGCGGGAAGCATTCCTCGACGAACGCGTCGATCGCCGGCGCGTCGTCGGTCAGCGTGCGCGCGACGACGTTCTGCCGGTATTCGAAATTCGACTGCGTCTCGATGCCGACCTTCGTGTGCGCGTTGTGCCAGATGTCGAGCCATTCGGCGTATGCGAGGCGCGGCGGACGGCGCAGGATCGCGATCTGCGCGAAGCCGTAAGTGCGCGTGCCGGGCGGCGGCGGATGCGCGCGATTGTCGATTGCGGTCGATTCGGTGACGAGGTACGCGGCATGACGCGATGCGTGCGCGGCGATCGCCGCGTCGATGTCGCGGCGCAGGAACGCAATCGCGCTGTCGACCCAGACCTGCGCGATCGCGTGCGGCTGCACGGCCAGCGCTGTCTGCCGCAGCGGCTCGGCCGCGCGCACGTCGCCATCGTCGAGATTCAGGCACAGGTGGCGCGCACCGGCGGCTTGCAGCGCGAGCGCGAGCCGTTCGCGCAGTTGCGCTGCGTAAGCGGCCGCATCCTGCCGCGGATCGCGCCAGAGCAGGTAGACGATCTTTTCCATGGCGTTCGTCGATCGCGTCACGGCGCTCGCGCTGTGCGAGCGCCGTGACGCGAAATGGCTTACGGCATGAACGCGCCGCCGTTGGCGTCGAGCGCCGCGCCGGTGACGGCGGCGGCGTAGTCGGACACCATGAACAGAGCGGCCTTCGCGCAATCGTCGTCGGTCGGGATGTGGCCGAGCGGGATGTCGGCGGCGATCTGCGCCTTCAGCGTGTCGACCGGAATCTTGCTTTCCTGCGACTGCCAGTTGATGTAGCCCTCGACCGGCGCGCCCCACATCCAGCCCATGTGCACGGAGTTGACGCGAATGCCTTTCGGGCCGAGTTCCTTGGCGAGCCACTTCACCGAATTGGCGAGCGCGGCCTTCGATGCGGCGTAACCGGCTTCGCCGAGCGGCGGAATCTTGCGCGCGGCCATCGTGTTGATCATGACGACGGCGCCGCCGCGGCCGATGTGCGGCACAGTCGCCTGTGTCAGACACAGCGTGCCGAGCAGGTTCGTTTCGAGCGTGTCGCGCCAGCTGTCGAGGTTCGCGGTCGACGCGTAATCCATCTCGCCGTGCACGAACGCGCTGTTGACCAGCGCGTCGACCTTGCCGAAGCGCTTCGCGGCAACGGCGGCGAGCGCATCGCACTGTTCGCGTTTGGTGATGTCGCAGACCTGCTTGACGACGTCGGCCTTGACGCCGAGCGCCTTGATGCGCGCTTCGGCATCGTCGAGCTTGTCCTGCGAGCGCGCCGCGACGACGACGCCTTTCGCGCCTTCGCGCGCCGCCTCGATCGCCAGCTTCACGCCGAGGCCCGGGCCGATGCCGGAAACGATCACCACTTTGTCCTTCAGCAGCATGTGACTCTCCTTTTAATGTTCAGATCGTCATTGCGAGGAGCGTAGCGACGAAGCAATCCAGTAACTCCGCTCAATCTGACTGTGCACTGGATTGCTTCACTGTGCTCGCAATGACGACTCAAAGCCGTGTTGGTTTCTTGGTCAGCTCGCGACGGGATGCTCGACATACCGCGCACGATAGTCCGCGAAGTCACGGCGCAGTTGCGCGTCGGACAGGCCGAACTGTTCGGCGGTGTACGCGTGGCCGCCGCTCTGATGCGTCTTCTCGTCGGCCGCGAGCCAGTCGCGCATCGCGCGCTCGGCGTCGGCCGGCAGCGACAGGCCGAGCCAGGCGTAGATCTCGCGCACGACCTCCATCGGCTGCTTCACGGTGTCGCGGAACTGCACGTCGAGGAACTGTTGCGGCGTGCTCGCGCGCACGCGTGTGGTGTGATTGAGCGCGCGCTGCATCAGCGCGCTCCACTCGTGGCCGGCGCGTTCGGCGCTGGCCTGTTCGCTGTAGATGCACCACAGCGTGTGGATGAAGCTGGCGATCGACGGGATGCTCTGCACCGGGTCGCGATGTGTCAGCACGACCTTCGCGCCCGGGAAAGCCTTCAGCAGCAGGTCCATCCGCAACAGATGATGCGGCGCCTTCAGCACCCAGCGTTCGGCGACGACGCCGCGCTGGCGCTTCTGCCACTGCAGGAACTGCAGCCCGCGGCGCAGGAATTCGTAGACCGGCAGCTGATCCTGCGCGTCGAGCCAGCGCATGTACGACGGTACGTCGGCGTAGGCGTTGTAGGCGGACATGAACGTGTGCTCGGTCAGCATCACTTCCTCGTCGGCCTCGTCGGCGTACATCGGATGCATCGCCGCAAGCTTCGGCATCGCGGTCGTCATCAGATCGCACAGCGACCGGCCTTCCTTGATGCGCGCGTCCGGCGCGGCGAGCGTCTCGTTCGGAAACGGCACCGGGAACTGCGATTCCCAGAACGACATCCAGTAGAAGCGCGGATCGCGCGACAGCAGGCGGTGCAGCTTGGTCGTGCCGGTGCGCGGCACGCCGACGATGACGATCGGCGCGGCGATCTGTTCGTCGGCGATCTGCGGATGCTTCGCGAAGTAATCCTCGATCCGCAAACGGTTGCCGAGCTGCGTGACGATCTTCTGGCGCAGCAGGTAACGGCCGGTGTCGGACAGTTTCGCGTCGGCTTCCAGCGACGCGCACAGCTTTTCGAGGCCGGGACGCGGGTCCGGCTCGCCGAAATCGCGCAGGCCGTCGTTCGCGGCGCGCGCTTCGGCGAGCATTTCGTCGACATTGAACGCGGTCATGCGGCGAGCGCCTTGGCGAGCTGGTCGAGCTTGACGACCTGCGTCACCGGATCGACGTGTTCGGTGGCGCCGACCCAGCGCAGGCACATCGTGCCGCGCTCGTGGCCGGCGGTTTCCAGCCAGTTCGGCACGCCCGGATCGCGATGCGCGAGGACGATCGTGCATGAGCCGTCGGCGGCGAGTTTCGCGCTGTGCTTGTTCAGGTGAATGTGGTGATAGCGATAGTCGAGCGATTCCATCCACCAGTTGTTGATCTGCAGATTCCAGAACCGGCAGTCGGGAATGCGCGGAATGCGGATCACCAGCGCCTCGTCGGGCGCGAGCTTCCACGCCGAGTGGTAGTAGAAAATATTCGGATCGCCGCCGGTCGCCTGGCACAGCGCCTGGTCGGCCGGCGGCAACCGGTTCTCGTTCGGCAGATAGCTCTGCGCCCAGTTCGCGAACACGGTCGCCGTGCCGTTGACGAAGTTCGCGGTGTTGGTCAGGCCGGCCTGCAGACGCTCGGCCGACAGCGGCGCCGGCTGTGCGTCGCGGCCGATCCGCGCGATCGACAGCTGCGCGGGCTTTTCGGCGTTGCGATCGAGGAACGTCTGGCGCACGACGATCGCGTTGCTGTCGGGTTCGATGCGCAGCCAGTCGCCTTGCGCGGGCTTGTCCGCGCCGATGCGGATTTCGAACTCGCCGTTCGGACCGTAATGCAGATCCCTGGCATCGACGAAGCCGGTTTCCTCCATCTTGCCGTCGGTTTCGTAACCGCCTTTCTGCGAGCGCACCGACAGATAGGAGACCGTGCCGCGCGTACCGCGGATCACGTATTCGTTGCGGCCGTTGATCCTGGCGAACGAATACGCATTGTCCGGATTGTCGGCGCCGATCTTGCCGGTCTCGTGCGACGGCAGGAAGAAGCCCGGAAAATCCGGATCGGCGAATTCCAGATGCATTTCCAGTCCGATGCGCAACAGCCGCGTCAGATAGCGCCAGCCTTCGGCACGGTCGAGCGGCGTGCTCGCGGCTTCGGGACGCAGGATCTGCCGGCCGGCGTGCTTCAGCGTGTCGCAGAACTGATCCCAGACCGCACCGCTGGCGACGTCGTCTTCAGCACTCATCGCGCCGTTCTCCTCGTTCGTTCTTCAGGAACGAACGACAGTAGGCGCGGCCGCGAAACGCGGCTTCATCTGTTTGAACTAGTGCAAGGAAAAGCGAGCGAAGTGAGGGCAGGATCGCCGCTTTGCTGCTTGCTTTCGGGCCCCTTTGCGTCGCGCCGAGGAACGCATCAAGCAACGCGCCACGCAGAACGAGCGATGCTCAGTCGTGTTCCCGGTCCGCGCTTTTTTGCGGCGTGGGCGTTCGCTTGCGCTTGCTCGCTTCGCGAGCGTCAGACTGTGTTTCTTGCTTCGGCCCGCGCGCGCGGCGCGGGCGTTCGATCCCACCTGCTCGCTTCGCGAGCAAAGCGGTGGGATCTCACACCCATCTCCGGACCCAGGTGCGCAGGGTCTTCACGCGGTCGAGCAGGCCGGCGTTGACGGCGGCGGCGCCCGGCGGCGGGGCTGGCGTGCGCTCGACTTCGTAGCGCTGCGTCAGCTCGGGGCTTTGCGCGAGGCGCTGGTGCTGCTTCTGTGCCGAGTTGACCGCGATCTTGCACTGGCTGTCGTGGATCGGCTTGGTGATGAAACGGTAGATCTGCCCCTGGTTGATCAGCTCGATCGCGCTGCCGGCGTCGGCGCGCTCGGTGAGGATCACCGATACCAGTTCCGGGCGATGCTGCTTGAGCGTGCCGATCAGGCTGACGACGGCGTTGTCCTGGACGCGCGTGTCGGAGATGACGACGCCGATCGCCTCGCGTTCGAGATGATCGACCGCCGCGTCCATCGAGATCGCGCCGAACACGCGGAAGTCGTCGCCGAGAATCGCCTGGATTTTCGGCGGCACGGCCGGATCGTCGTCGAGCACCAGCACCCCCGGCGTGCCGGCGGCGGTATCGGCGGCCATCGCCGCGACGGCCTCCGGATCGCCGGCCTGGGCGGCGACCGCCTGCGTCGCGCGCGCGGCGCTGACGGCGCGCGCGACGGTGGTCGTCAGATCCTCGTTCGACCACGGTTTGTTGATGAAGCGGAAGATCTCGCCCTCGTTGATCGAGCCGATGATCGCGTTGAGGTCCGAATAACCGGTCAGCAGGATGCGCATCGCGTGCGGGTTCAGCTCGCGCGCGGCGCGCAGCAGCTCGATGCCGGTCATGCCCGGCATGCGCTGGTCGCTGACGACGACGTCGACCGGCTGGGTCTTCAGCAGTTCCAGCGCGGCCGCGCCGCTTTCCGCGAAGAACACTTCGTAGCGCGAGCGGAACAGGATGCGCATCGTCGTCAGGACGCGCGGTTCGTCGTCGACGAACAGCACGCGGGCTTTGGCAGCGGCAGGTTCACTCATGATGTCGGTCACTCGGCAAATCGGTTTCAGGCGGCGACGGCGACGTCGTCAGATGTGCGGGCCCCGGCGTTCCGGGCCCCGCGATTCTGGCGCAGCGGCAGGCGAATGGTAAACGCACTGCCCTTGCCGGGTGCCGAGCGCACCTCGATGCTGCCGCCGTGGTCCTCGATGATGCGGAACACGATCGACAGGCCCAGCCCCGTGCCCTTGCCGACCGGTTTGGTCGTGAAGAACGGCTCGAAGATGCGCGCGCGGACGTCCTCGCTCATGCCGACGCCGGTATCGAGAATGCGGATCGCGATGCCGTTGTCCTCGGCCTGCGTGTGCAGGTAGATGCGGCCGCTGTCCTCGATCGCCTGGCCGGCGTTGGTGATCAGATTGAGAAAGATCTGGTTGAGCTGCGACGGCGAACATTCGATCTGCGGCAGCTTGCCGTACTGGCGCACGACCTCGATGCGGCCCTTGAGCTGGTTCTGGCAGATCTTCAGCGCCGAATCGAGGCCGTCGTTGACGTTGAACAGGTCGCTGCGCGAACGGTCGACGCGCGAGAAGTCCTTGAGGCTGCCGACCAGTTCGGCGATCTGCGACAGGCCGTGGTCGGTGTCGGCGAGCAGGCCGTCGAGATCGCCCGCCAGTTCCTCGGCGTCGATCGATTCGCCGAGCGCCTGCGCGGTGCCGAGCGCCTGCGCGATCTCCTGCTCCTGCGCATCCTCGCTGGTCAGCAGGCGCAGCGCCTTGCCCTGCGCGCCGCACAGCTGGCGGATGTCGGCGAGCGAAGTGCGCACGATCTCGGCGTTGCTGCGCGCGTAGCCGAGCGGCGTGTTGATCTCGTGCGCGACGCCGGCGACCATCTGGCCGAGCGACGCCATCTTTTCCGATTGCACGAGTTGCGCCTGCGACGCCTGCAGATCGTTCAGCGCGGTCGACAGATCCTGGGTGCGCGCCTGCACCTGTTCTTCGAGATGTTCGTTGGCGTGCAGCAGTTCGGCGTGCGCGCGGTCGAGTTCGCCGAAACTGCGGCGCAGGCGCAGGCCGAGCCAGCCGAGCACCAGCAGCAAGATGCCGGCGTACGCGCCGAGATACAGGCGGTACTGATTGATGACCGCGAGCTGCGCTTCGTACCAGCTCAGATACGCCTGCTCGACCGCCTGCAGTTGATCGCCGGTCGGGCGGCTGAGGAACTCGCGGTACATGTGCACCAGCTCGCCCTTGTCGGTCAGCAGATTGTCGATCAGCGTGTCGAGATCGTGCGTGCTCGATACCAGCGCCGCGGACTTGCCGGCCGCGAAATCGCTCAGCGCCTTCATCGTCGCGCGGATTTCCGGCTCGTTGGTCGGCGTCGGGCTCACGCCGTAGTTCGTGATCTGCGGCTGCAGGCGATCGAGCTGGGCGCGGATGGCGTCCGGCGTGTCCTTCGGCAGCGCCGCGCGGATCGCGACGATGTCGGGTGGCACCGCGTCGATCGCGTTGATCGCGCGCTGCGTCAGCAGCGTGCTGCGCGCCTCGAAGTCGAAGCCGAGTTCGAATTTCGAATCGATCGTGTCGAGAAAGGTGTCGAGCTTCTTGTCGAGATCGTGCGTCAGGCCGCGCAGCGATTTCGGACCCTTGTCCATCGCGTCCAGCGTCGCGCCGAGCTCGGCGGTGATCTTCGAGCGGTCGGCCGCGGCATCGGTCAGCGAACTCGCGCGCGTCTGGGTGAACGCGCGGTTGAGCGCGACGTCGAGGTTGTCGGCGCTGCGCAGCATCGCCAGGCGATCGCGGTGCAGGTCGGTATCGAGGCCCTGCGTCATCCGCAGCAGATACGCCAGCCCGGCCAGCGCGACGACGGCGGCGAGCACCGCCAGCATCCATCTGAACTTCATTTCACGTTCCCCCAGCCGATGTCCGTGTCGTCCCCGGACCGTCCTGCGCGCGCGGCGCGGCGGTCTGCCATCGAACCATCGACGGTTTACCGGTCCGCCGCGGCAGGCGCCTCACCCTTCTGTAGGAGACCCGGCGCCGCGGCGGGGGCGACGCTCTACAATTGCGCTCCCGCCCCCGCCGAACGCCCCCGATGTCCCAGTTCATCAAAGACCCGCAGCCGCTGCCGACCCTGATCTTCTCGTCACGCTGGCTGCAGCTGCCGCTGTATCTCGGCCTGATCGTCGCGCAGGCGGTCTATGTCGTGCTGTTCGTCAAGGAGCTCTGGCATCTGATCCACAGCGCGTTCGAGCTGCGCGAACAGGAAGTGATGCTGATCGTGCTCGGCCTGATCGACGTCGTGATGATCTCCAACCTGCTGGTGATGGTGATCGTCGGCGGCTACGAGACGTTCGTGTCGCGGCTGCGGCTCGAAGGCCATCCCGACCAGCCGGAATGGCTGAACCACGTCAACGCCTCGGTGCTGAAGGTCAAGCTGGCGATGGCGATCATCGGCATCTCGTCGATCCACCTGCTGAAGACGTTCATCGAGGCCGGCTCGCTCGGTGCGCTGCCGCTGTGCGCCGACGTCGCCGCCGGCGTGCGCTGCGCGCTGGCGACGCCGACCGGCGTGATGTGGCAGACCATCATCCACTGCGTGTTCATCGCCTCGGCGATCGGCATCGCCTGGACCGACCGCCTGATGAACGGCGCGCCGGTCAGCGCGCACGACGCGCATTGAGGGCGCGGCCCCTCACCCTGACCCTCTCCCCGCACGCGGGAGAGGGAACAGGTAGCGTCACGCCGCGGCCGGCGTGCGGTTCATTTGCGGATCGTTCGGCGCGAACAGCACGCAGCTGGTGCCGCCGTCGGTGTACATCATCACCACGCAGTGATTGCAGGCCGTGCAGCCGGACACGGTCGCGCTGCCGTCGCGGAACTTGTTGACCAGCGCGGCGTCGTGGATCAGCGCGCGGCCCATCACCACGGCGTCGAAGCCGTCGGCCATCACCGTCTCGACACCGGCCAGTGACTTGGCGCCGCCGAGATAGGCGAGCGGCATCGTCACCGCGGCGCGGACCTTGCGCGAATGCTCGCGGAAATACAGTTCGTGGAATGCGATCTTCGGCTCGAACAGTCGCATCATTCTGGTCGCGACGCGGACGACGGTGTTCTGGATGCTCGACACCGCTTCGGCCGGCATCGGGCTGCCGAAGATCGCCCACGGCGATTCGACGTTCATGCCGCCGCTGAGCACCAGCAGATGCGCGCCGGTCCGTTCCAGCACGCGTGCGACGATCGCGGCATCGTCGGCCGTCGCGCCTTTCTTCACGCCTTCGGTCACGCAGATCTTGCAGATCACCGCGAGATCGACGCCGACCGCGTCGAGCACCGCGCGCAGCACCTCGGCCGGAAAGCGCGCACGTTTTTCGGCCGTGCCGCCATAAGCGTCGCGGCGCTTGTTGTACATCGGCGACAGGAACTGGCTGAGCAGGTAGCCGTGGCCCATGTGGATTTCGACGGCGTCGAAGCCGGCCTCGCGCGCGAGCCGCGCACCGGCGACGAACTCGCCGATCACGCGCTGCATGTCCGCTTCGCTCATCGCCGTGCGGAACAGCCGGCCGCTGAGCACGCCGGCGGCGTTGAAGCCGCCCGATGCCGAGCGCGGATAGCGCGTCGACAGTTCCGGCACGAACGTGAACGCGCCGCCGTGCGTGATCTGCGCGCAGATCGCCGCGCCTTCGCGATGCACGGCGTCGGTCAGCGCGCGCAGGTGCGGCAGGCTCTCGCGGTTCAGCGAAACCTGGTCGACGAACGTGCGGCCGTCCGGGCTGACCGCGCAATACGCGACGGTCGTCATGCCGACGCCGCCGGCGGCGATCCGGCGATGGTGTTCGACGAGCATCTTCGACGGCACGCCGCCCTTGGCCATGCCTTCGTTGGTCGCCGACTTGATGAAACGGTTGCGCAGCCGCAGCGGACCGATCGTCAGCGGCGAATAGGCCTTTTCGATATTCGGCGATTGAGCATTCATGGCGGCGGGTCGGGAAAGCGGGCATATACCCGGAAGACTCTAGGCTGAATGCCGTGCCGCGATTCGTCCTCGTCCGAACGGGTGCCCCGCGGCGGTGTCATCGGCTTCGGGTGCGAGCGCGTGCCGTGGCCGGCCTGCGCACGCACATGCCGGTAGTGCCTCAGTTTGAAATAAAAGCATCCGTCATTGCGATGCCGCGCAGCGGCGAAGCAATCCAGCGGCGCGGCTGGATTGCGCCCTGCAGCTGGATTGCTTCGTCGACCTTCGGTCTTCTCGCAATGACGAATTTCAAACTGAGGCACGACTCACATGCCGGTCTGTGTCGGCGCGGCGCGGTTCATGATGGTGTCGATGAGGGTCTCGGCGATGCGCCGCGGCTGCGCGAGCCGCGTGACAGCCTGCGCGAGGACGAACCGCGCGAATCGTGAATGCCGCTACGCCGGCACGCGGCGGAACGTCGCGACCAGCACGTCGCGGTAGGCCGGCGCGCGTGCGTCGACCGGCACGACCGGCGTGACGCCGTGGAACACGCGGCGATCGTCGAGCAGCGTCGCGTCGAGCGGATCGCTCAGCGTGAAGCTGCCGAGCAGCGTGCCGTCCGGCGCATGGATCGTCGTCGTGCCGCTGGCGATGTTGTCGCGCCGCACGAGCAGCACCATCACGTAGTCGACGCCGTCGCGGTGCACGCCTTCCGGCGTCGGCTGGCCGGCTTCGCCGACCGCCGCCTCAATGCGGAACTGGTGTACTTCGACGTGCCAGCGCGCGATGTCGGGTGCCAGCGCCGAGAACACCGCGTGGCAGAAGCGCAGTACGCTGCGCAGGCTGTCGCTGTCGCCGATCGCCTCGCTGATCGGTTCGAACCAGCGCGCGACGCCGCCGTTGAGCGGGTTGTAGTCGACGCTCTGCCAGTGCGGCTGGTGCGCTTCGCGTTCGATGCGGCCGTCGACGCCGGCACTGAACACGCCGTAGCGACGACGCCGGTAACGGCCGCCGTCGGCCATGTAGGCGTCGAGCGGCATATCGTTCCAGCTCGCCGCGAACGTGTCCCAGTCGGCGGGCGCGTCGCGCATTGCCAGCGTCGCCAGCGTGTCGGCGCGCGACAGCAGGACGTGGCCACGGTCCGCGAGCGCGGTGACGAGGTCGGCGATGGCAGCGGAAGCGGGAAGCCGCGACATGGAGACGGCTATTGGACCGCAGCGCCGCGCGGCCGGCAATGCCGGCGTCGCGCAAACGGGTGCATGATGGCGGGCGAAGATCGGTGTGCCGGTCGCGGTCCGGGAGTGCGTGATGAGCAGTAGCTGGCAGCAGCAACTCGGTTTGCGGCATGCGGTCGTGCAGGCCGGCATGGGCGGCGGCCTGTCGACCGCGCCGCTCGCCGGCGCGGTCAGCGCGGCCGGCGGTCTCGGCACGGTCGGCATCATGCCGCCGGATGCGTTCGCCGCCGAACTGCGGCGCACGCGCGAACTCGCCGGCGACGCGCCGTTCGCGGCCAACCTGCTGATGCCGTTCGTGCGGCGCGCGCACGTCGACGCCTGTCTGCGCGAAAAACCGGCGGTCGCGGTGATGTTCTACGGTTTCGACGCGGCGCTGGTGCGCCGGCTGCAGCAGGCCGGCGTGAAAGTCTGGCAGCAGATCGGCGATGTCGAGCAGGCGCGGCGCGCGCTCGCCGACGGCGTCGACGGCCTGATCGCGCAGGGCGTCGAAGCGGGCGGCCATCTGGCCGGCGCGGTACCGCTCGCCGAACTGCTGCCGGCAGTAAAGGCGATCGCCGGCGACCGGCCGGTGCTCGCCGCGGGCGGCATCCATGATGCGGCGAGCGCCGCGGCGGCGCGCCGGCTCGGCGCCGACGGTGTCGTCGCCGGCACGCGCTTCCTGATGTCGCCGGAAAGCAACGCGCATCCGCAATATCTCGATCGTCTGCTGGCGGCGCAGGACACCGTGCGCACGCTGCTGTTCGGACTCGCGTGGCCGGCGTATCACCGCGTCGTGCCGAACGCCGCGGTGCGACGCTGGTGCCGCGGTCGCGACGAGGGACCGCGCTGGCTGCAATGGCTCAACACGCTCAGCGTGCCGGCGCGCCGCATCGTGCCGCTGTCGCAGGTCGTCGCGATGACGACGCTGCAGCGGCTCGCGCTGCCGTTCTACACGGCGGCCGGCAAGACGCGCGAGATGGATCGCAGCAGCGTCGATCTGACGCCGTTGTACGCCGGCGTCTGCGTGCGCGAGATCGATGCGCTGCGGCCCGCGGCCGACATCGTCGAAGAACTGGCGCGCGGCTTCGCCGGCTGAGTTTGCTCAGACCTGCGGCGCGATCTCGACGCCGAGGCCGTCGACGTTCGCGTCGACCGGGATCTGGCACGACAGCCGCGAGGTCGGGCGCAGTTCGACGAAGTCGGCGAGCGCTTCGATCATCGCCGCTTCATCCTCGCTTTTCGCCGGCAGTTTGTCGGCCCAGGCGGCATCGACGTAGACGTGACAGGTGCCGCACGACATCGCGCCGCCGCAGGTGCCTTCGACGCCGAGCCCGGCGTCGCGCAGCGATTCCATCAGCGCGATGCCGTCCGTCGCGTCGATCGTCTGCTCGGCGCCGTCGCGGCCCTTCACCCGTACTGCCGTCATCGAACCACTCCATCAAAAAAATGCCCCGGTCGGGCGACCGGGGCGTGAACCGTGCAAAAACCTGACGCTCAGATCTTCGCGAGCGTCGCCGCGTCGGCGTTGGTGTAGAACTGGCGGAACCACTTGCGGAACTGCAGCACCGGGCCGTCGCCATCGCACAGCAGCGGGTTCGGGCGGTACTTCTTGTTGTTCCAGACGATGAAGTCGACGCTCTCGAAGCCGGCGCTTTCCTCGCCTTCGGCGGCACCGATCATGTGATCGATGACCTTCTTCGACGCGTGCAGCTCCGGCGTGCCTTCCGCGTAATCGACGTGGCGGAAGCTCATGTTCATGCGGCTCTTCTCGGCGGTCACCGGCTGCGTGTACGAAATCATCGTCGCGGTGATGCCGTGCTGGTTGAAACGCATGACGTTGAGGCCCGGACCGTAGGCGGTGCCGACGATGTAGCCCTGGCCGATGTCGAGCTTCATGATCGGCCCTTCGTACGTGGCGCTGACCGGCGGGATGCCCGGCGCGCCGTGCAGGAACTTCAGATGCGCGACGTCGACGCCGTTCTCGGCGATCTCCTGGATGCAGGTGTCGGCGGTCCACGAGCCGCGCCGCGAGCCGGTGTAGCCGGTGGCGTCCTCGATCTCCGGGATGTACGGCAGCTCGAACGTCGGCTCGGCGCACAGCGGGTGATACCAGGCCCACATCATTCCGTACTTCTCGACCATCGGCAGCGTGCGCAGGATCGCCTGCTTCTTGACGATCGGCGGCGTGACCTTGGCGTACGGGATGTTCTTGCACCAGCCGGCGGTGTCGTATTCCCAGTGATGGAACGGGCAGCG